>JABCYT010000053.1 GCA_013290035.1 Alphaproteobacteria bacterium | reverse complement strand
CCGCTCGGTCCCGCTTCAGTGGCCCTGTGGCAGGACATCCAGCGCGACACCGGCCAGGATCTGGAAATGAAGGTCTGCGGCGGCCTGATGCTGGCGGAGAACGAGCGCGATATCGCGTTCCTGAAGGGCAAGATCGCCCTGGAGAAGAGCCGCGGCGTCGAGGCCGAGCTGATCGGCGCCAACGAGCTGCACGCGCTCGAACCTTGCATTGGCGAGGTCGCCATTGCCGCCGAATGGTGCCCGGGTGAGGGCAAGATCAATCCGTTGAAGGGCACCTACGCCGTGGTGGCCAAGGCCAAGGCGCTCGGCGCGCGCTTCCGGCGCGGCAGCAACGTCACGGCCATCGAGCGCGACGGCACGCACTGGAAGATCACGACCAGCCGCGGCGACATCCGCGCCCGGCGCGTCGTCAACGCGGCAGGACCCTGGGCGGCGGAAGTCGCCCGCATGGCCGGCGTCGGCATCCCGGTGCGCGGCGCGCCGTTGCAGATGGTCGTCACCGAGCCCACGGCGCCCACGCTGTCGCGGCTGGTCGCCTATGCCCATCGCCATCTCACCCTGAAGCAGACGGGGTCGGGCGCCTTCATGATCGGCGGCGGCTGGACGGCCGATCTCGACGAACGCCAGCGCGTGTCGCGCGCGCTCCGCAGCAGCGTCGAGGGCAACCTCTGGATCGCCAGCCGCGCCGTGCCGGCGCTCGCCCAGCTCCACGCCATTCGCATCTGGGCCGGCATGAACGTCAATATCGACCGCGCGCCGATCCTGGGCGAGGTGCCGGGCCAGCCGGGCTTCTACAATTGCGTCAGCTCCAACGGCTATACCTTGGCGCCGGTGCTGGCGCGCCTGACCGCCGAGATGCTGGCGGGCCGCTCGACCAGCCTGCCGGTGGCTCCCTTCTTGCTCAGCCGGTTTGGCTGATTTCTCAGGACGAGGCCGAAATGGAAACGTCGAACAAGACCGCCCGCGAACTCTATGAGGCCGTAAAGGCCAATCCCGACCGCCAGCGTTTCGGCTTTGGCCGCAAGCCTGCTTTGGTCAATGTCGACCTTCAATGTGCCTATACCCGCCCGGGCGAATTCGTGACGGCCTATGAGACCGACCCGCGGCAGATCGAATACGTGAACAAGCTGGCGCGGCTGTTCCGCCTCAGCCGCTGCCCGGTGGTCTGGACCTATGTGGCCTATCTCGACTCGGGCGAGGATTGCGGCGTCTGGGGCACGCGCAGCGACACGCCCGACTCGCTGCAGAACATCAAGGCGGACTCGCGCCGCGCCCAGTTCGACGACCGCTGCGAGATCGACCGCGCCCACGACATCGTCATCAACAAGCGCATGGCCTCGGCGTTCTTCGAGACCAACCTCGGCTCGCTGTTCACCTTCCACAAGGTCGACACGGTGATCGTCACCGGCGGATCGACCTCGGGCTGCGTGCGCGCCACCGTGGTCGACAGCCTGTCCAGGAGCTTCCGCACCATCGTCCCGGAGGAATGCGTTTCCGACAAGCACGAGAGCCCGCACTACGCCAATCTCTACGACATGGCCCTGAAATACGCCGACGTCCTGCCGGTCGCCGAGGTCGTGTCGTTCATGGAGCAGTACAAGCCGGCGAATTGATGCTGGGGGCGCGCCACTCCAGTGGCGCGATCTTTAGGCTGAGCCAAAGACGCGCGACTGGAGTCGCGCGCCCCCAGCTAATTGAAGATCGACGGGTCGATCAGCGGCTTGCCCCGCGGCCGCGCCGCCTCCGGCCGGTCGCACTTCTGGAACAGGCCGCGGCCGGCCGAGCCGCTCATCTTCGCCTCCTCCATCACGACCTCGCCGCGCGACAGGGTCATCACCGGATAGCCGGTGAGCTCGCGGCCCTCGTAGGGCGTGTAGTCGCAATTGTGATGCAGGATCGAATTGGTGAGGCTGACCTTGCGCGCGGGATCCCACAGCACGATGTCGGCGTCGGCGCCGACGGCGATCGTGCCCTTGCGCGGATGCAATCCGTAGATCTTGGCGGCATTGGTCGAGGAGATCGCCACGAACTGCTGCAGCGTGATGCGGCCCTTGCCGACGCCCTCGGAGAAGAGCAGCGGCAGGCGGGTCTCCACGCCCGGCACGCCGTTGGGGATCTTGCGGAAGCTCTTGTCCGCGCCCGGCAGCTTCTTGCCGCGCACGTCGTCGTACTTGAACGCGGCGTGATCCGACGACAGCACGTGGAAAGTGTTGGCCGACAGCCCGGTCCAGATGTGCTCCTGGTTCTCGGTGCCGCGCGGCGGCGGTGAGCACACGCATTTGCTGCCTTCGTCGCCCGGCTTCTCGAAATCCTCCTCACTCAGGAACAGGTACTGCGGGCAGGTCTCGCCGAAGACACGCAGGCCGCGCGCCTGGGCGCGCTGGATCTCGTGCATCGCCTCCTTGGCCGAGACGTGCACCAGCAGCATCGGCACGTCCAGAAGCTCGGCGAGCGAGATGGCGCGATGCGTGGCCTCGCGCTCGACCACGAAGGGCCGCGACGTGGCGTGGAACTTGGCGGCCGTCATGCCCTTGAGCTCGAGCCGTTCGGTCAGCCAAACGATGCAGTCGGAATTCTCGGCATGGATCATCAGCATCGCCTGCTCGCGCCGCGCCGCCGCCAGCGCATCGAGCATCTCGCGGTCGGTGAGCTTCACGTCGTCATAGGTCATGTAGACCTTGAACGAGGTGTAGCCGTCGGCCACCAGCGCCGGAAAGTCCTGGCCCATGATCTTCTCGCTGGGATCGGACAGGATCACGTGGAAGGCATAGTCGATCAGCGACTTGCCCTCGGCACGCTTGTGATAACGGTTGACCGCGTCGCGCAGCGACTGGCCGCGGCTCTGGTAGGCGAAGGGGATGATGGTGGTCGTGCCGCCGGCCGCCGCGGCCCGGCTGCCGCTCTCGAAATCGTCGCAGAACACCGAGCCGTCGGCGGTGTCCTGGTCGAAATGGACATGGGCGTCGATGCCGCCCGGCACGGCGATCAGGCCGGTGGCGTCGATCTCCTTGCGGCCCTTGTCCAGCCGCTCGCCCAGCGCCACGACGCGGCCACCCACGATGCCGATATCGCCTTTAACGACGTCCGACGCCGTGGCGATGGTGGTGTTGCGGATGACGAGATCGTACTCGGCCATGGATCTTCCCCTGCGTCGGTCGGACGACGCCAAAGTAGCAGGTCCCGTGCCACGCGTGGAGACGCCTAGACCCGGCTTGCGGGCCGGTCCACACTCGTGCCAACGAAAAGGGGAACCGACATGAATCGCTGGATTGGACCGCTGGTCGCCTTGTTCGCCGCCTGTGCGCTGGCCGCACCTGCCGTGGCGCAGACCGCCATCAAGCCTGCCATCGTCTACAGCACCGGCGGGAAATTCGACAAATCCTTCAACGAAGGCGTGAGCCAGGGCTCCGAGAAGTTCAAGAAGGAGACAGGGACCGCGGTCGCCGAGTTCGAGCCCACCAACGAGACACAGTTCGAGCAGGCGCATCGGCGCTTTGCCCAGCGCGGCCAGGATCCCATTGTCGCCGTCGGCTTCTCGCAGGGCGTGGCGCTCGAGAAGGTGGCCAAGGAATTCCCCAACATCCACTTCACCATCATCGACAGCGTCGTCGACCTGCCCAACGTACAATCCGTGGTGTTCAAGGAGCATGAGGGCTCGTTCCTGGTCGGCGTGCTGGCGGCGCTGGCATCCAAGAGCGGCAAGATCGGTTTCGTGGGCGGTATGGACATTCCGCTGATCCGCCGCTTCCAGTGCGGCTTCGAGCAGGGCATCAAGTACGCCAACCCCAGCGCCGAGCTTATAAGCAACATGACCGGCACCACGCCCGCCGCCTGGAACGATCCGGGCCGCGGCGCCGAGCTCGCCAAGGGCCAGTTCGACCGCGGCGTCGATATCGTCTATGCCGCCGCCGGCTCGACCGGCATCGGCGTGCTGCAGGCCGCCAAGGATCGCGGCAAGCTCGGCATCGGCGTCGATTCCAACCAGAACTACCTGCACCCCGGCACCATGCTGACCTCGATGCTGAAACGGGTCGACCTCGCGGCCTACAACAGCTTCAAGGCGGCGCAGGCCGGCACCTGGAAGGGCGGCACGCAGGTGCTCGGCCTCAAGGAAGGCGGCGTCGACTGGGCGCTCGACAAGGACAACGAGAAGCTGATCACGCCTGAGATGAAGGCCAAGGTCGAGGCCGCCAAGGCCGACATCGTGTCGGGCAAGATCGTCGTCCACGACTACATGAGCAACAATTCCTGCAAGTGATGCAGCGGCGCGAACGACCTCACCCTGAGGAGGCCGCGAAGCGGTCGTCTCGAAGGGTGGGCTCGGGACGTGCCGGTTGCTCATGCTTCGAGACGCTCGCTGCGCTCGCTCCTCAGCATGAGGCTTATTGTTGATGACAGCCATCCCGGCGATCGAGCTTCAGGGCATCCAGAAATCGTTCGGCAACGTGCATGCCGTGCGCGGCGTGTCGCTGCGCATCGAGAAAGGTGCGATCACCGGCATCGTCGGTGAGAACGGCGCCGGCAAGTCGACGCTGATGAGCATCCTCTACGGCCTCTACCACGCCGACGCGGGCGAGATCCGCGTCGAGGGCCGCGCCGTCCGCATGGAAAACCCGCGCGACGCCATCGCGCAGGGCATCGGCATGGTCCACCAGCACTTCATGCTGGTCGGCACCTTCACCGTGCTGGAGAACCTGGTGCTGGGCGCCGAGGGCGGAGCGTTGCTGGCGGGCGGCCTGGCGGCGGCGCGCGCCGAGCTGGCGCGGCTGGCGCGCGAGTATGGTCTCGCGGTCGATCCCGACGCGCTCGTGGCCGATCTCTCGGTGGGTGAGCAGCAGCGGGTCGAGATCCTGAAGGTGCTGTTCCGCGGCGCGCGGATCCTGATCCTCGACGAACCCAGTGCCGTGCTGACGCCGCAGGAGACCGACCAGCTGTTCCGCATCCTGGCGACGCTCAGGGAACGCGGCGTCACGGTCGTGCTGATCACCCACAAACTGCGCGAGATCATGGCCGCCACCGACCATGTCTATGTCATGCGCCAGGGGCAGATCGTGGCCGACCGCCGCACGGCGGACACCAGTCCCGAAGAGCTGGCTGAGCTGATGGTGGGCCGCAAGGTGCTGATGCAGCTCGACAAGGCGCCCAAGCGGCCGGGCGATGTTCTGCTGCAAGCCGATCATCTGACGCTGGTCGACGAGCGCGGCGTGCGGCTGCTCGACGATGTCGGCCTCGAACTGCGGGCCGGCGAGATCGTGGGCATTGCCGGCGTCTCGGGCAACGGCCAGACCGAGCTGCTGCAGGTCCTGTCTGGCATCCGGGCGCCGACCGGCGGGCGGCTCGTGGTACGCGGCCGCACGATCGACCCGCACCATCCTACCGACCCCGCCGAGATGCGCGATCTTGGCGTGGCGCACGTTCCCGAGGATCGCCTGCGCCAGGGCATGGTGGCGGCGTTCCAGGCAGCAGAGACGTCGATCCTGGGCTACCAGGAGGAGCCGCCTTTCTGCCGCCACTACCTGATGGACGGCCCGGCGGTCGGCGCGCACTGTGCGGTGCTCATGGAACGCTTCGACGTGCGGCCGCGCGCGCCTGGCCTGCGCTCGTCGAGCTTCTCCGGCGGCAACCAGCAGAAGCTGGTGCTGGCGCGCGAGATGGCGCGCGAGCCCAAGGTCCTGCTGGTCGGCCAGCCGACGCGCGGCGTCGACATCGGCGCCATCGAATTCATCCATCGCGAGCTGCTGAAGAGCCGCGACCAGGGCTGCGCCGTCCTCGTGATCTCGGTCGAGCTCGACGAGATCCTGGCACTGGCCGACCGCATCCTGGTGATGTTCGCCGGCCGGATCGTGGGCGAGGTGCCTGCCGGTCGCGCCGACGAGCGCACGCTTGGGCTGATGATGGCGGGCGCCGCGCCTGCCCTGAGCGAAGTCGAAGGGCCATGAGCGCACCGCGCCGGCCGCTGCCCGCCTGGGCGGAGATCGCGGCCCTGCCGCTGATCAACATCGCGCTCGCCTTCGTCACGGTCGGCATCATCGTGCGCATCATCGGAGTCGATCCGTTCCACGCGCTGCGATTCCTGGTCCTGGGTGCCATCGGCTCGTCCGAGGCGATCGGCTACACGCTCTACTACACGACCAATTTCATCTTCACCGGCCTCGCCGTCGCCGTCGCCTTCCATGCCGGCCTGTTCAACATCGGCGGCGAGGGTCAGGCCTATATCGGCGGCCTGGGCTGTGGTCTCGCCATCCTCGCGTTCGATCATTTCCTGCCGGCGTGGGCAATGATCCCGCTCGCCATCGCCGCGGCGACGCTGTTCGGCGCGGCGTGGGCCGCCGTGCCGGCCTGGCTGCAGGCGTGGCGCGGCAGCCACATCGTCATCACCACCATCATGTTCAACTTCGTCGCCTCGGCGCTGATGGTCTACCTGATGGTGAACGTGCTGATCGCGCCCGGCTCGATGACGCCGCAGAGCCGCAACTTCACCGCGTCCGGCAAGCTGCCCTCGATGCAGGAAGTGCTGGCCGCGGTCGGCATCCAGGTGGCGCCCTCGGCGCTCAATCTCTCGATCGTGCTGGCGGTGTTCTGCTGTGTGGGCGTCTGGGTGTTCCTCTGGCACACGCCGTGGGGCTATGAGCTCCGCACCATGGGGCACAACCCCGAGGCTGCGGTCTATGCCGGCACGAGTATCAAGCGCACGACCATGCTCGCCATGTGCCTCAGCGGGGCGCTGGCGGGCTTCGTCGGCGTCAACGAGCTGATGGGCGTACACCAGCGCATCGTGCTCGACTTTCCGGCGGGCTACGGCTTCGCCGGCATCGCCGTCGCTCTGATGGGCCGCAGCCACCCGCTGGGCATCGTGCTGGCGGCCCTGCTGTTCGGCGCGCTGCAGCAGGGCGGCGCCGAGCTCGCCTTCGAGATCCCGGCCATCACCCGCGAGATGGTGGTGGTGATCCAGGGCCTGATCATCCTGTTCTCCGGCGCGCTGGCGCATCTGCCGCGGCCGTGGCTGCAATGGATGTTGGCCCTCTTTGCCTCCCCACGCAGTGGGGAGGTGCCCGCGAAGCGGGCGGAGGGGTAATGAGCAGCCGCACTGTTGCCCATGACCCCTCCGGCCTTCGGCCACCTCCCCACTGCGTGGGGAGGAAGTAACCATGGACGACGTCCTCTCCTTCGTCTTCCTGATGTTCGCCGCCACCCTGCGCGTGGCGACGCCGTTGGTGCTGTGCGCCATGGGCGGGCTGTTCTCCGAGAAAAGCGGCATCGTCGATGTCGGCCTCGAAGGCAAGATGCTGATGGCGGCGTTCTTCGCCGCCGCGACCGCCGCGGTCACCGGCTCGGCCTGGCTGGGCGTCGCCGCCGCCATCGTCGCCGCCGAAGCGATGGCGCTGCTGCACGGTTTTGCCTGCATCACCTGGCGCGGCAACCAGGTGGTGAGCGGCGTCGCCATCAACATCCTGGCGGCGGGCCTCACGGTCGTGCTGGGCGCGGCATGGTTCGCGCGCGGCGGCCAGACTCCGGCGCTCGAGAGCGAGCAGCGCCTGATGCCGCTCTTCTTCCCGCGCGCGGGCGACAGCATCCCGGTCTACGTGGCGCTCGCCTCGGTGCCGCTCACCTGGTGGATCATCGAGCGCACGCGCTTTGGCCTCAGGCTGCGCGCCGTGGGCGAGATGCCGCTTGCCGTCGATGCCGCCGGCATCTCGGTGGCCTGGCTGCGCTATCGCGCGGTGCTGCTGTGCGGCCTGTTCGCGGGCCTCGCCGGCGCCTATCTGTCGATCGCCCAGAATGCCGGTTTCAGCCGGGATATGACCGCCGGGCAGGGTTTCATCGCGCTGGCGGCCATCATCTTCGGCAAGTGGCGGCCGTTTCCGGCTTTCGGCGCCTGCCTGATCTTCGGCCTGCTCGATGCCGTGGCCATCCGCCTGCAGGGTGTCGAGATGCCGGGCATGGGTGAAGTGCCGGTGCAACTGATCCAGGCTTTGCCCTATCTTCTCACCATGTTTCTGTTGGCCGGCTTCATCGGCCGCGCCGTGGCGCCCAAGGCGGCCGGCGTGCCATACGAAAAGGAGCACTGATGGACGACCTGCTGCATCTCGCGCGCCGGATGATGCTGCACGCCCACGCGCCCTACTCGAAGTTCCATGTCGGCGCGGCGCTGCGCGGCGAGGACGGCTCGATCCATGGCGGCTGCAACGTCGAGAACTCGGCCTACCCGCAGGGCCTATGTGCCGAGGCGGGGGCCATCGCCGCCCTGGTGGCGGCAGGGCACAAGCGCGTCCTCGAATGTCTCGTGATCGGCCCCGGCCCCGAGGTCATCACGCCGTGCGGCGGTTGTCGCCAGAAGCTGCGCGAGTTCGCGTCGGACGATCTGCCGATTCATCTCTGCGGCCCCGACGGCCTGCATCGCACCGTGACCCTGGGCCAGCTCCTGCCGATGTCGTTCGGCCCGCATCATCTCGCCAAGCCATGAACGAGGTGATCGCCAGCCGCGCTCCAGGCTTCCGGCCGAAGGTGGCCGTGGTGCTGGGCTCGGGCCTGGGCGGTTTCGCCGACGACGTGAAAGCCATCGCCACCATTCCCTACGGCGAGCTGGCGGATTTTCCCGTGACCGGCGTGAGCAGCCACGCCGGCCAATTGGTGCTGGGCCATGTCGGGCCGACGCCGGTCGCCGTGCTGCAGGGCCGCGCGCACTACTACGAGCGCGGCCGGGCCGACGAGATGAAGGGCGCCATTCGCGCCATGGCAGGGCTGGGCTGCGAGACGCTGTTGCAGACCAACGCGGCGGGCAGCCTGCGGCTCGACATGCCGCCCGGCTCGCCGATGGTGATCTCCGATCACATCAACTTCACCGGCGTCAATCCCCTGTTCGGCGAGGCGGCGGGCAGCGAGCGCTTCGTCGACATGGTCGATGCCTACGATCCCAAGCTGGTCGAGCAGATGCTGTCGGTGGCGCGCGCCAACAACATCATCTGCCATGACGGCGTCTACATCTGGTTCTGCGGCCCGAGCTTCGAGACGCCGGCCGAGATCCGCGCCGCCCGCACCCTGGGCGCCGACGCGGTCGGCATGTCGACCGTGCCGGAGACGATCCTGGCGCGCCAGGCCGGCCTGAAGGTGGTCGCGGTCTCGCTGATGACCAACTTCGCGGCAGGCCTGACGCACGACAAGCTCGGCCACGAACAGACCCTGGCCGTGGCGCGCGAGGCGTCGGGCAAGGTGCGACATCTGTTGCGCGCCTTTCTGGAGGGCTACGGGTAAAGGATTATCTCACTACGGCGTAGCCTGCCTAGGTTGATGCGCACCATTCGTGCGCATACATAGTGCCATAGGATGCGCGGTGACGAAGGAGTACCAAATGCGCCGCCAAGGCTCAGCAGCAATTCGAAAACGCGCCACGAATGTCAGCGTGAGCAGTGACCTTATTGCTGCCGCGCGGGAGGCCGGGCTCAATCTTTCCGCTACGCTCGAACGAGCCTTGATGGAAGAGCTTGCCGAAGCGAAGCGTAAGAAGTGGCGCCAGGAGACTCGCGACGCGATCGCCGCCTACAACGAGCACGTAGAGAAGTACGGCGTGTTTTCTGACGGTGTCCGGAGCTTCGGAAGTTCGAAGGCGAGGCCTGCGTCTTGATGATTCCACAGCTCGCCGGAGTTGCGCGAAGCGAGCTGGGCCCTCCCGCTGGAAACCTCGCGGGGCGGCGGGACACGATCGTCGCGGCAATGGACTTTCTGCTGTCGGGATTCTGAAGTTGAAGATGACCGGTCTTGGGCGTCCAGACGCGAACGTACAAGCCGACGCCGGATAGATCCATGCTGCCGCAGGAGATCATCCGCAAGAAACGCGACGGCGGCGAGCTTTCCGCCGACGAGATCGCCTTCGTCGGCCGCGGCATCCATGACGGCAGCCTGAGCGAAGGCCAGGTCGCGGCGTTCGCCATGGCGGTGTTCTTTCGCGGCATGACGACGGCCGAGCGGGTGGCGCTCACGCTCGCCCTGATGCGGTCCGGTGCACAGCTCGAGTGGAAGAGCCTGGCGCTGCCGGGGCCGGTGGTCGACAAGCATTCGAGCGGCGGCGTCGGCGACAAGGTGAGCCTGATGCTGGCGCCGATCGTGGCGGCCTGCGGCCTCTTCGTGCCGATGATTTCAGGCCGCGGCCTCGGCCACACCGGCGGCACGCTCGACAAGCTCTCCGCCATCTCGGGCTACGAGACCCAGCCCGACATCGCCACCTTCCGCAAGGTCGTGCGCGCGGTCGGTTGCGCCATCATCGGCCAGACCGACGACCTGGCGCCGGCCGATCGGCGGCTCTACGCCACGCGCGATGTCACGGCCACCGTCGAATCCATCCCGCTGATCACGAGCTCGATCCTGTCGAAGAAGGTCGCCGAGGGCCTCGACGGGCTGGTGATGGACGTGAAATGCGGCTCGGGCGCGTTCTGCGACACCGAGGAGATGGCGCGCGACCTGGCCAACAGCCTGGTGGCCGTGGCCAACCAGGCCGGCCTGCCCACGATCGCGCTGATCACCGACATGGACCGTGTGCTGGGCCGCAATGTCGGCAATGCGCTCGAAGTCGTCGAGACCGTGGAATACCTGAAAGGCGAGGGCACGCGCGACCCGCGTCTGCACGAGGTAACCATGGCGCTGGCCGGCGAGATGATCGCGCTCGGCGGCCTGGCGCCCAGCGCCGCCGCCGGCCGGGCGCGCGCCGAGGCGGCGCTGGAAGACGGGCGC
>JABCYT010000052.1 GCA_013290035.1 Alphaproteobacteria bacterium | reverse complement strand
GTGCGCGGGCGAGGGCGGCGCGGCGCCTTGACCCCCCGCACCCTCGTCCATAGATTGCCCCGCCTATGCTTATCGGGGCCCTTCAGGAGCGAATTATCCGCCCGGTCCGCTGACCGCGGCCGGGTCGTGCCTGTTCTTGACCGCTCTTCCGGGCGGTCGCCCATCGCTCCTTTTGCGCCGAGTTTCCCGTGACAACCGACTATAAATCCAGCGTTTTCCTGCCCAAGACCGACTTCCCCATGCGCGCCGGCCTACCCAAGAAGGAGCCGGAGCTGCTGAAGCGCTGGGCCGACATGCGCCTGTTCGAGCGCCAGCGCGCCGAGAGCAAGGGCCGGCCTAAGTTCGTGCTGCATGACGGCCCGCCCTACGCCAACGGCAACCTCCATATCGGCCATGCCCTCAACAAGATCCTGAAGGACCTGGTGAGCCGCACCCAGCAGATGCTGGGCAAGGACAGCCACTACGTGCCGGGCTGGGACTGCCACGGCCTGCCGATCGAATGGAAGATCGAGGAGGAGTATCGCGCCCGCAACCAGGACAAGGACGCCGTGCCGGTCGGCGAGTTTCGCCGCCAGTGCCGCGCCTTCGCCGATCACTGGATCGGCGTGCAGCGCGAGGAGTTCAAGCGCCTGGGCGTCGAGGGCGACTGGGAACACTACTACTCGACCATGGCCTACAATTCCGAGGCCGTGATCGCGGGCGAGCTCGGCAAGTTCCTGATGAATGGCGGGCTCTACAAGGGCTCCAAAGCGGTGCTGTGGTCGGTCGTCGAGAAGACGGCGCTGGCCGAGGCCGAGATCGAGTATCACGACCACACCTCCGACACCGTCCATGTCCGCTTCCCGGTCCTCAAGTCGAAGGACGGCAAGCTCGACGGCGCGTCGATCGTGATCTGGACCACGACTCCCTGGACCATCCCGGGCAACCGTGCGCTGGCCTATGGCCCCGACATCGCCTACGCGCTGGTCGAGGTGGCGTCGGCGGCGGAAGGCAGTCGCGCCCGCGTGGGCGAGAAGATGGTGCTGGCCAAGGAGCTTTTGGGCGCCGTGGCCGAGGCCGCCAAGTTCACGCCCAGGCTTCTGGGCGATGTTGCCGCCGCCGACTTCGAGGGCCTGATCGCCGCCCATCCGCTGCGCGGCCAGGGCTACGAGTTCGACGTGCGCCTGCTGCCCGGCGCCTTCGTCACGGCCGACGCCGGCACCGGCTTCGTGCATATCGCGCCGGGCCACGGTGCCGACGACTACGAGCTGGGCGTGGCCAACGGCGTGGAAGTGCCCGACACCGTGGCCGAGGACGGCAGCTACTATCCACACGTGCCGCTGTTCGCCGGCAAGAAGGTCTACACCTCGGAAGGCGTCAAGGGCGACGCCAACCGCGCCGTCAGCGACGCGCTCGACAAGGCGGGCGAGCTCCTGGCCTTCGGTCGCATCCGCCATTCCTACCCTCATTCCTGGCGCTCCAAGGCGCCGGTGATCTTCCGCAATGCGCCGCAATGGTTCATCGCCATGGACAAGCCGATCGCCGAGATCGGCGGCACCTTGCGCGAGAAGGCGCTCGCGGCGATCGACGCCACGCGTTTCGTGCCGCGCGCCGGCTACAACCGCCTGCGCAGCATGATCGAGCAGCGGCCCGACTGGTGCGTGTCGCGCCAGCGCGCCTGGGGCGTGCCGATCACCGTGTTCGTCAACAAGGAGACCGGCGAGCCGTTGCGCGATCCCGAGGTGATGGGTCGGATCGTCGATGCCTTCCGCGCCGAAGGCGCCGATGTGTGGTTCGAAAGCCCGCCCGAGCGCTTCCTCGGCAACAAGTACAAGGCCCAGGACTACGAGCAGGTGAGGGACATCCTCGACGTCTGGTTCGACTCGGGCTGCACCCACGTCTTCACGCTCGAGGGCAATCCCGAGCTCAAGTGGCCAGCCGACCTCTATCTCGAAGGCTCCGACCAGCATCGCGGCTGGTTCCACTCCTCGCTGCTCGAGAGCTGCGGCACGCGCGGCCGCGCGCCTTACGACGGCGTGCTGACGCACGGCTTCACGCTCGACGAGCAGGGCCGCAAGATGTCGAAGTCGCTGGGCAACATCACCGCGCCGCAAACGGTGTGCGACCAGTATGGCGCCGACATCCTGCGCCTGTGGGTGGTCGGCACCGACTACACCGAGGACCAGCGCATCGGGCCGGAGATCCTGAAGCATCAGGCCGAGGCCTATCGCCGGCTGCGCAACACCTTGCGCTACCTCTTGGGCAGCCTCGCCGGCTACGCCGCGGATGCGGAGAAGGTGGCCTACGCCGACATGCCCGAGCTGGAGCGCTGGGTGCTGCATCGGCTGGCCGAGCTCGATACGGCCTTCCGGCAAGCGGTGGAGGATTTCGACTTCCATCTGATCGCGACCGAGCTGCACAATTTCTGCGCCGTCGATCTCTCGGCGTTCTATTTCGACATCCGCAAGGACGCGATCTATTGCGATGCGCCCAAGACGCTGCGAAGGCGCGCGGCGCGCACGGTGATGGCCGAGCTGTTCTCCTTCCTCACCGCCTGGCTCGCGCCCATCACCTGCTTCACCGCCGAGGAAGCCTGGCTCGCGCGGGCCCCGGACGTGCCGGACGGGGCCGCGGAGAGCGTGCATCTGCGCGTCTATCCCGAGATCCCGGCCGCCTGGCTCGACGCGGCGCTGGGCGAGAAGTGGAAGATGGTGCGGGCGCTCCGCCGCGTCGTCACCGGCGCCCTCGAGCTCGAGCGCGCCGAAAAGCGCATCGGCTCCAGCCTGCAGGCCGCGCCCCGGATCCACGCCGCGGCCGAGTACCTGAAGGCGTTCGAGGGGCTCGACCTCTGCGAGATCTTCATCACCTCGGACGCCGAACTGCTCGAAGGGGAAGCTCCGCCCCGCGGCGCGTTCAGCCTGCCCGATGTGGCGGGCGTCGCCGTCGAGCCGCTGCCCGCCCAGGGCAACAAATGCGCACGCTGCTGGCAGGTACTCGAAGAGGTCGGCAAGTCAGCCCAGCACCCGCTGCTCTGCCGGCGCTGCGAGGCGGCGGTGAGCAAATGAGGCTGGTCGACCGAAACCAACCACTTCACCCTGAGGAGCGGCCCGCAGGGCCGCGTCTCGAAGGGCCGCGTCTCGAAGGATGGGCACACGATCGATGCTGCGGCCCATCCTTCGAGACGCACGCCTGCGGCGTGCTCCTCAGGACGAGGTTGGGGCTGTTGCAAGGACGATGCTCATGAGGCCGATTGACCGCCAGGCGATGATCCTGGTCATCGTCACCCTGATCGTCGACCAGGTGTCCAAGCAGTTCCTGCTGGGCTACCTGAAAAAAGTCGACGCCATCGTGCCGGTAATCGACGGCTTCTTCCGGCTGGTGATCGTGTGGAACCGGGGCGTCAGCTTCGGGCTTCTGGGCGGCGACGGCGCGCTGCCGCCGTGGGTCCTGTCGGCGGTCGCGGTCGCGGTCTGCGTCGGGCTGTTCGTGTGGCTGCGACGAACCGACCGGGTGCTGACCGGCTGGGGCATCGGCCTTGTCATGGGCGGCGCTATCGGCAATGTTATCGACCGCGCCCGGTGGGGAGCGGTCTTCGATTTCGCTGATTTCCACATTGGCCACTGGCATTGGCCGGCGTTCAATGTCGCCGATTCGGCGATCGTTGTCGGCGTCGCGCTGATGCTCATCGATTCTCTCGTCGGCGAAAAACAGCGCGCGCCCTGATGCGGCCATGATCAGCGGACAGAAGCGGACCCCGAAGGACGAACGATGCGACGCACGAGCCTGATCCCCCTTTGCCTTGTCGCCCTGGGGCCCATTGCACTGGGCGGCTGCAGCATGTTGGAGAATATCGGCGGCGGCAAGAAAGTGTCGCCCGACGAATTCAAGATCGTCTCGCATTCGCCGCTCACCATGCCGCCCAACGCCGAGCTGCGCCCGCCGCGGCCGGGCGAGCCCAGGCCGCAGGAAGTGACTCCGGCCGACCAGGCCAAGGAGGCGCTGTCGCCGGCGCTGGCCGGCCGCCTGCAGCAGCGCGTCCCCGGCGGCGGTGGCCCGCCGCCGCCCGCCGCGACCGGCTCGGAGCAGGCGCTGGTTCAGAAGGCGGGCCAGAGCGCCGGCAGCGGCATCGACCCCAACATCCGCAGCCGGGTCAACCAGGATACCAAGACGCTCAACGACAACGACAAGTCCTTCGTCGACAGCCTGATCTTCTGGCAGGACACCCCGCCCTCGGGCACCATCATCGATCCGACCAAGGAGCAGCAGCGCCTGCGTGACGCCCAGGCGGCCGGCCAGCCCGCCACCGGCAACCCGCCGACCATCACGCGGCGCAAGCGCGGCCTTCTCGAAGGCATATTCTGAGCGCGAGCCCGATGATGCGTCGCCGTGCCCTGCTCGGCGGCCTCGGCGCGGGCCTGGCGTTCGCGCCGCAGGCGCCGGCGTGGGCCAAGCTGTTCTCCGTCGAGCGCCGCCGCGCCGAGACCTTCACGCTCGCCAATGGCCTGCAGGTCGTCGTGCTGCCGTCGACTCGCGCGCCGATCGTCACCCAGCTGGTGATCTACAAGGTCGGCAGCGCCGACGAGGTGTTCGGCAAGACCGGCATCGCGCACTTCCTCGAGCATATGATGTTCAAGGGCACCGCGACGGTGGCGCCCGCCGAGTTCTCGCGCACCGTGTCGAAGAACGGCGGGCGCGACAACGCCTACACGACCTATGACTCGACCGGCTACTACCAGACGGTGGCGCCCGACCGGCTCGACCTCGTGATGCGCATGGAAGCCGATCGCATGACGGGCCTGCGCATCACCGAGAAGGAACTGATCCCCGAGCGCCAGGTGGTGCTCGAGGAGCGGCGCATGCGCACCGAGAATTCGCCCAGCGCGCTCCTCGACGAGGCGGTAAGCGAGCAGCTGTTCGGCCGGCACAAGCCCTACGGCATGCCGGTCAGCGGCTATGTCGAGGACGTGAAGCGGCTCACCGTCGCCGACCTGATGGCGTTTTACGGCAAATACTACGCACCCAACAACGCGATCCTGATCGTGGCCGGCGACACCACGGTCGAGCAGGTGCGCAAGCTGGCCGAGAAGTATTACGGTCCGCTCGCCGCCCGCAAGGTCGAGCCGCGCCGCCGTCCCGACGCGGGCGCAGCCGACCTGCCGCAGCGCACGATCCGCGCCGATGCCCGCGTGGCCGAGCCGCGCTGGTCGCGGCATTACCTGGCGCCGTCCTATGCCAAGGGCCTGACGCAGCACGCCTATGCGCTGCAGGTGCTGGCCCGCCTGCTGGGCGGCGGCGAGACCAGCCGCCTGTGGCGCGCCCTGGTGGTCGATCGCAAGCTCGGCCTCTCGGCCTGGGCGAGCTACAGCCCGACCAGTCTCGGCCTCACCTCGTTCGATCTCGGCGTCCATCCCGCGTCGACCAGCCCGATGGCGGAAGTCGAGAGCGCCGTCGGCGGCCAGCTCGGCAAGCTGATCGACGAGGGCGTCACGGCGGAGGAAGTGGAACGGGCGCAGAACCGGCTTCTGGCCGCCGCGATCTATGCGCAGGACTCCCTGGCGAGCGGTCCGCGCACCTACGGCGCCACGCTGGCCATTGGCGGCACGATGGCCGATATCGACGCCTGGCCGCAGCGCATCGCAGCCGTCACGCCGGCTGACGTGGTGGCCGCCGCGCGTCATGTCTGGCGGCCCGACGGCCTGGTGACCGCCATGCTGACGCCGCAAGGCGGCGCCCGATGATCGTCTCGCGCCGCCTGCTCGCAGCCCTCGCCGCGGTGATGCTCTGGCTGCCCGCCGCCGCTGGTGCGGTCGACATCAAGGCGGTGACGACGCCGCTCGGGCTCAAGGCATGGCTGGTGCAGGACAAGAGCGCGCCCGTGGTGTCGCTGTCCTTCTCCTTCGCCGGGGGCGCTGCGTCGGATCCCAAGGGCCAGTCCGGCGTCACCAACCTGATGGCCACGCTGCTGACCGATGGCGCGGGACCGCTCGCCTTCCAGGCTTTCCAGCGGCGCCAGGAGGATGCCGCCGCGTCGCTCGGCTTCAGCACCTCGCTCGATCGGCTGATGGGCACGTTGCGCGTGCTGTCGGTCAACCGCGAGGAGGGCTTCGAGCTGTTGCGGCTGGCCCTCACCGAGCCGCGTTTCGACGCCGACATGGTCGAGCAGCGCCGCGCCCAGATCGTCGCTGCCTTGAACCAGGCGAAAGAGCGGCCGGCATCGGTCGCCGCCCGCACGCTGATGGCCACGGAGTTCGCCGGCCACCCCTATGGCAACGATCCCGACGGCACGGCCGACGATCTGAAGACGCTCACGCCGCCGATCCTCAAGCAGCGGGCGGGCGCGCTGCTGATGCGCAGCGGCCTGCTCGTGGCCGCGGTCGGCGATATCGACGAAGCCGAGCTCGGCCGCCTGCTCGATCGCGCCTTCGGCAGCCTGCCGTTGGGCGCGCCGCTGCCGCTGCCGAGCGAGTGGCAGCCGCCCACCCGGCCGCGCACCGTCGTCGTCGAGCGTGCCGTGCCGCAGAGCACGGCGCTGATGGCGTTGCCCGGCATCGCGCGCGACGATCCCGACTGGTACGCAGCGCTGGCGCTCAATCACATCCTGGGCGGCGGCGGCCAGCAGTCGCGGCTGTTCAGCGAAGTGCGCGAAAAGCGCGGCCTGGCCTACGGCGCATCGAGCACGCTCCGCGTCTACCGCAAGGCCGCCCTCCTGGTGATCTCGACGGCCTCGGCCAACGAGCGGATCGCCGAGGCGCTCCGCGTCGTGCGCGCCGAGCTGGCGCGCCTGCGCACCGACGGCCCGACCGAGCAGGAATTCGTCGACGCCAAGACCTATCTCACGGGTGCGCTGGCGCTGTCGCTCGATTCGTCGAGCGCGGTCGCGAACCTGCTGCACTCGATGCAGGTCGATAACCTGCCGCCCGATCACCTGACCAGGCGCGCCGCCTTGATCGGCGCCGTCAAGATCGACGACGTCCGCCGGATCGCCCGCCGCCTGCTGCACGACGAGGCGACGACCACGGTTGTCGTCGGCAAGCCTGTGGGCATCACCGCCGATCCTTAGAGGGTGCCGCCGCATGGCCAGTATCTTTCCGCACGCCGGCGGACGTAAACTGGCCGCACCATGAGCGCGCGATCCACAGTCCTGAGGCGCCTGCCGTCCAACCTGGTGAACCGCATCGCCGCCGGCGAAGTGGTCGAGCGTCCGGCCAGTGCGGTGAAGGAGCTGGTCGAGAATGCGATCGACGCGGGCGCGCGCCGCATCGCCGTCACGCTGAAGGAAGGCGGCCGTACCTTCCTCTCGGTGGTCGACGACGGCGTCGGCATGTCGCGCGAGGAACTCACCCTGGCGGTCGAGCGCCATTGCACGTCCAAGCTGCCCGGCGACGATCTGGGCGACATCCGTACGCTCGGCTTCCGCGGCGAGGCGCTGCCCTCGATCGCCTCCGTCAGCCGCTTCACCATCACCTCGCGGCCGGCTGCTGCCGCGGAGGCGTGGAGCCTGGAGATCGACGGCGGCGCCAAGGGCGAAGCCAAACCCGCCGCGCATCCGCCCGGCACGCGCGTCGAGGTCCGCGATCTTTTCTTTGCCACGCCCGCCCGGCTGAAGTTCCTGAAGGAGCCGCGCACCGAATCGGGCCATGTCGCCGACGCCATGCGCCGCCTCGCCATGGCCCATCCCGCGGTCGGCTTTCGCCTGGAAAGCGAAGAGCGCACGCTGATCGACCTGGCAGCGGCCAATCCGTCGCTGCTGCACGACGCCGATGCGCTGCGGCTCGAGCGGCTGGCGGCGATCATGGGTCGCGAATTCGCCGACAACACGGTGGCCATTGGCGCCAACCGCGAGGGCTTCCGGCTGACGGGCTTCGCCGGCCTGCCGACGCTCAACCGCCCGACCGGCCAGCACCAGTATCTCTTCGTCAACGGCCGGCCGGTGCGCGACAAGCTTCTGGCCGGCGCGGTGCGCGGCGCCTACCAGGATTTCCTGGCCCGCGACCGCCATCCCATGGTGGCGCTGTTCCTCGAAGCGCCGACCGGCATGGTCGACGTCAATGTCCATCCCGCCAAGACCGAGGTGCGCTTTCGCGATGCCGGCATCGTGCGCGGCCTGATCGTGGGCGCGCTCCGCACCGCGCTCGCCGCCGCCGGCCATCGCGCCAGCACGACCGTGTCCGATGCCGCCCTGGGCGCTTTCCGGCCGCATACGGGTTATTCGTCTTCTCTACCGATGGGCGGGGGAGGCGGCGTGTCGTCGATCCCGCGCGGTCTGGCCGAGGCCGCGGCGCAATTCATGGCGCCGCTCGGCGCGCCGTCGGCGCGCGTCGAGGCCGAGGTCGCCAACGGCCGCGACGCGCACTATCCGCTGGGCGTGGCGCGTGCGCAGCTGCACGAAACCTATATCGTGGCCCAGACCGACCAGGGGGTCGTGATCGTCGATCAGCACGCGGCCCACGAGCGTCTGCTGCACGAGCGGCTGAAGGACCAGCTCGAGGCCGATGGCGTGAAGCGCCAGGCGCTGCTGCTGCCCGAGGTCGTCGATGTGGGCGAGGACGGCGCGCGCCGGCTGGCCGCGCGCGCGGCCGAGCTCGCCGAGATGGGCCTGGTGCTGGAGCCGTTCGGCCTGGGCGCCGTGGTGGTGCGCGAAACGCCGGCGGTGCTGGGCGAAGTCGACGTCCAGGGCCTGGTGCGCGATCTCGCCGACGAGCTCGCCGAGCTGGGCGATCACCTGTCGCTCAAGGAAAAGGTCGAGGAGGTGTGCGGCACGCTCGCCTGCCATACCTCGGTGCGCGCCGGCCGCCGGCTCAGCGTCGAGGAGATGAACGCGCTGTTGCGCCAGATGGAGGCGACGCCGCACTCCGGCCAGTGCAATCACGGCCGCCCGACCTATGTCGAACTCAAGCTGGCCGATATCGAGCGGCTGTTCGGCAGACGATGACGCGACTGTTGATGGCGCTCACTCTGCTGTCGATCGCCGGTGCCGCCCAGGCGCAGATACGGACGCCGGCGTCTCCGGTCGCGCCGCCGCAAGGCAGCGCCGAGCCGGTGCCGACCTCCGCCCTCGACGGCAACTGGCGCGGCACGAGCGATGGCGGCTCGTGCAATGCGCCGCTCGACTACGTGCTCACCATCGAGAACGGCTTCGTCGACGGTTCGGCCTACGACACCACCGCGCACGGCCCGGTGCCCAACACGCATCACGGCCCGCCGCCTGCGCCGACGCCCGGCCTGTGGCAGATCCACGGCGTGGCCCGCACCAGCGGGCCCTTCTCGCTGATCAGCGTCGCCTCGGTGAAGGGCAGCGACCGCCGCGAGGGCAAGCTCTCGGCGCAGAGCGACGGCAGCGGGCTGGTGGTCACCGAGACCGGCGGCTGCCGGCGCACGGCGCGCCTGGTGCGCGGCTGACTCTCAGCCGCAGCTGATTCGCTCCTCGACGCCCGCGAGCAGGCGGAAGAAGGCGTCTTGCGGCTTTTCCAGCACGAACATCGCCTTGGCATCGAGGCCGAGATTGATGCCGCGCAGCACCGCGCCGCTCACGCCGTGGCCCACCACGACGGTGCGCGTCGCCGAGGCCACGATATCGGCCAGCACCGCTTCCGAGCGCCGGCGCAACTCGAAATGGGTTTCGCCGCCCGGCGGCGAGTAGCCGTGCGGGTCGGCGCGCCAGTCGGAAAGCGCCGTCGGATGCGTGACCTCGATCTCCTTCCAGCTGAAGCCTTCCCACTGGCCATAGCCGAGCTCGGCCAGGCGCGGATCGTCGCGCCATTCGCCGGGATCGAGGCCGAGCTCGCGGCCGATGATCTCCGACGTCTCGCGCACGCGGCCGAGCGGGCTTCTGAGGAAGATCGTGGGCGCCGGCGCGCGCGCGAGCTCGGCCCTGAGCGTGCGGCCCATCGCCAATGCCTGCGCGCGGCCGCGCTCGGTCAGGTCCGAATTCTTGGTGCCCTGCATGCGCCGCTCGGTGTTCCATGCGGTCTCGCCGTGGCGCAGCATGTAGAGCGGGACGGTAAGCCTCATGACGCGTGCCTCAGAATGACGATCTTGGCCGCGCC
The DNA here is from genome assembly GCA_013290035.1 of Alphaproteobacteria bacterium. Taxonomy (GTDB): domain Bacteria; phylum Pseudomonadota; class Alphaproteobacteria; order Reyranellales; family Reyranellaceae; genus Reyranella. The sequence continues at coordinate 851 of JABCYT010000052.1, read as the reverse complement.
GTAACGCCGTTCGTCGATCGCTTCGAAGCCCGCCGGCGGCACGATGTCCTCGTTATGCGCCAGCTCGACCGTGACGACGGCGCCCGGCGCCACCCAGCCGGCCTGCGCCAGCGCGGCCAGCGCGGGCGTAGCCTGGCCTGAACGATAGGGCGGATCGAGGAAGACGAGATCGCACGGATCGCGCCCGGGCGGCGGCCGCGTGGCGTCGCCCCGCACGACCTTGGCCGCCGCCGTCTCGCCCAGCTTGGCGACGTTCTCGCCGATCAGGCGGGTCGCCCTGGCGTCGTTGTCGAGGAACGTGACGTGCGCCGCGCCGCGCGACAGCGCCTCCAGGCCGAGCGCACCGGTGCCGGCGAAGGCGTCGAGCACGCGCGCGTCGATCAGCGGCGAGGTGCCGTCCTCGCGCCACTTGGCGTGCATCAGGATGTTGAACAGCGCCTCGCGGGCGCGGCTCGCCGTCGGGCGCGTGGCGCCGCCTTCGGGCGCCACGAGCGCCCGGCCGCGATGCTTGCCGCCCACGATCTTCAGCATCAGTGCCGCCGCTTTCGCGGCTGTGGCCCCTTGGACCGAGGCTTGGCCCAGCCCGCCTTGCGCGGCGGCCGCTTGACGCCCAGCAGGTTGTCGAGCGCCTGCGCCGGGATCTCGTCGACATGGCCGCGCGCGAGCTCGCCCAGATGAAACGGGCCGAAGGCGATCCTGATCAGGCGCACCACCGGCAGGTCGAGCTGGGCCAGCACGCGGCGCACCTCGCGGTTCTTGCCTTCGGCCAGCGCCATCTCGAGCCAGGCGTTGGAGCGCTGCTGGCGGTCGAGCTTGGCCTGCATGGCGCCGTAGCGCACGCCCTCGATGGT
>JABCYT010000051.1 GCA_013290035.1 Alphaproteobacteria bacterium | reverse complement strand
CACGTCCTACGTGGGGTGGTGTCCGCGCAGCGGACGGAGGGGTCATGAGCGTTGTCTCCGACGCATATGACCCCTCCGGCCCTTCGGGCCACCTCCCCAGCTTCGCTGAGGAGGCATATGATCCGCTCATGCCCATCGAAACCCATCCCCTCACGACCCATATCGGCGCGCGCATGACCGGCATCGATGCGCGCCAGCCGCTCACGGCCGCCGAAGTTGCCGCGATCGACGACGGCATGAACCGCTACGCCGTGCTGGTCCTGCCCGGCCAGGCCATCAGCGACCAGCAGCAGCTCGCCTTCACGCGCAATTTCGGCCCGCTCGAGGAGGGCGCCAATTCGACGGTGCGCAGTTCGGAGCTGCGCCTCGATCCGGCCTTCGCCGACGTCTCCAACCTCGACAAGGAAGGCCACAAGCTCGCGCGCGACAACAAGCGGCGCATGGCGGCGCTGGGCAACCGTCTGTGGCACTCCGACGCCTCGTTCCGCGCCGTGCCGGCCAAGTATTCGATTCTGAGCGGACGCATCGTGACGACCGACGGCGGCAATACCGAGTTCGCCGACATGCGCGCGGCCTACGATGCGCTGGACGCCGCGACCAAGGCCGAGATCGAGGATCTGGTGTGCGAGCATTCGCTGATCTATTCGCGCGGCCAGCTCGGCTTCGCCGAGTTCCTGCCCGACGAGCGCGTGGCGATGAAGCCCGTGCGCCACCGGCTGGTGCGCACGCATCCCGGCTCGGGGCGCAAGTCGCTCTTCCTGTCGGCCCATATCGGCGCCATCCTGGGCTGGCCGCAGCCCGAAGCGATGGCCTTCATCCGCGACCTCGCCGAACACGCCACCCAGCCCGAGTTCGTCTATTCGCACCGCTGGACGCAGCATGACCTGGTGATCTGGGACAACCGCGCCACCATGCACCGCGTGCGCCGCTTCGACGACCTCAGCATCGTGCGCGACATGCGCCGGACCACCACCAGGAGCGACGGCCCGACGGTCGCGCAGGAGGCCGCATGACCGTTCTTCCCAAGCGCCGCGTCGGCAAGACCAAGCTCGAAGTCACGACGCTCGGTCTCGGCGGCGCGCCGATGGGCGGCTTTCGCGCCACCATCCCGGATGCCGAGGCGATGGCGCTGAGCGAGGCCGCCTGGCAAGGCGGCGTGCGCTACTTCGACACCTCGCCGTTCTACGGCTACGGCCGCAGCGAGCTGCGCATGGGCGCCGCGCTGCGCGAGAAGCCGCGCGACGATTTCGTGCTGTCGACCAAGATCGGCCGCATCCTGCATCCCCTGAGGCCGGGCGAGAAGAAGCCCGCCGACTTCCGCGAGAACGGCCTGCCGGGCTTCGCGCCGGTGTTCGACTACAGCTATGACGGCGTCATGCGCTCGCTCGAGCACTCGCACCTGCGGCTCGGGCTGGCGAAGATCGACATCGCGCTGATCCACGATGTCGATTTCTGGACCACCAAGGACCGCGCCGTCCTGGAGGAGCGCTTCAAGACGGTGATGGATTCCGGCTACAAGGCGCTCGACGAGCTGCGCAAGGCGGGCGTGATCGGCGCCATCGGCGTCGGCATCAACGAAGCGGACACCAGCCTGCGCTTCATCCAGGCCGGCGATTTCGACTGCATGCTGCTGGCCGGCCGCTACACCCTGCTCGAACAAGGCGGGCTCGATGCGTTCCTGCCTGAATGCGTGAAGCGCGGTGTGTCGGTGATCCTGGGCGGACCCTACAATTCGGGAATCCTGACGGGCGGCGTGAAGCCCGGCGTCACCCACGACTATGCCGCCGCCCCGGCACCGCTGGTCGAGAAGGCGCAGAAGATCGAGGCGGTGTGCCAACGCCACGGCGTCGACCTGGGCGCGGCCGCCATGCAGTTCCCGCTGTTCCATCCCGCGCTCTGCGCGGTGATCCCGGGGGCGCTCAGCGTCACCGAGGTGAAACAGAACGTGGCGCGCCTGTCGGCCAAGATCCCGGCCGAGCTGTGGAGCGAGCTCAAGCGCGAGAAGCTGCTCGATCCTGCAGCGCCGACACCGAATTAGACCTCAGCGTGCGGCGGTGATCACGAGGGCCCGGATGCGGCCCTCGATGGCGGCCGCGCCGAAGCGCTGCGCCAGGGCAGCGGCGGCCTGGTTCGTGGCTTCTTCCAGGCGTGACGCATCGCGCGCTTCGATCTCGTTGCGCAGCGGCGTTCCCTGACAAAAGGCCACTGCCGCATGGCGGGCCGAGGCGGCCTTGCTTGTGGCGTCGACGGCGTCGACGGAAATGTCGGCGAAGCCCGCGCTCTTCAGGTCCTGCCGGATCCGGCCGACGTCATGGTGGCCATGCGGCGTGCGCGCCATGAAGCGCGGGGGATCGTCCGGGAACACGCCTGCCAGCGCCTCCGTCACCACATGGGCGAAGTCGTTCTCCTCGATGCGGTCCCACACGTTGAACAGGAAACGACCGCCCGGCCGCAGCACCCGGCGCGCCTCCTTGTATCCCTGGACCTTGTCGGGAAAGAACATCACCCCGAACTGGCAGGCTACGACATCGAAGCCGCCATCGCCGAACGGCAGCGCCAGCGCGTCGGCCTGTTTCCACTCGGTTCGGCCGGCGGCCTGTCGCCGAGCGGCCTGGTCGAGCATCGGCTGGTTGAGGTCGGTCGCCACGAGGCGCGTCGACGGCGCCAGCCGCGATGCGAGCGCTCGCGTCAGCACGCCGGTTCCCGCAGCCGTTTCCAGCACGTCGCGCGGTTGAGCCAGGGCGACCCGGCCGGCAAGATCGGCCGCATAGGGTTCGAAGATGAGCGGAACCAGGAAGTGATCGTAGATTTCGGGGATCGACCCGGCGAACACCTTGTCGGTCGCCACCATCGGGATGCTCCATCAGCGGCGCGAATGCCTGATAGTATCACGCCAGGAGGAACGCCATGAAGATCATCGACGCGCAGATCCATATCTGGTCGCAGACCGTGACGCCGCCCAGCGGCCTGCACCGCAAGGTGTCGAAATTCACCGCCGAGGAAGCGCTGAAGGAGATGGACGAGGCCGGCGTCGACGCCGCCTTGATCCACCCGCCCTACAGCTGGGATCCGACCTCCAACCAGCTCGCGCTCGACGCGGCGAAGAAATATCCCGACCGCTTCGCCGTCATGGGCCAGTTCCCGCTCGACGATCCGGCAAGCCGCAAGCGCATCCAGGGCTGGCGCAACCAGCCCGGCATGATGGGCCTGCGCTGGGCGCTGCTCTATCCCGAGCAGCAGAAGGACCTGCACGAGGGCAAGCTCGACTGGGTGTGGCCCGCCGCCGAGAAGGAAGGCATCCCGGTCGCCACCATGGCCGGCCTGTTCCTGCCGACCTTCCGGAAGATCGCCGAGGCCCATCCGCGGCTAAAACTGATCATCGATCATTGCGGCCTGCTGCGGCTGGAGAAGGACGACAAGGCCTTCGGCAATCTCGACGCGCTCTGCGCGCTCGCCAAGCTGCCCAACGTCGCCGTCAAGGCGACCGGTGCACCGGGCTATTCCACGCATCCCTATCCGTTCAAGAACCTGCATGACGGGCTACGCCGCATCTTCGACGCCTACGGGCCCGACCGTTTCTTCTGGGGCACCGACATCACGCGAATGCCGTGCACCTACCGCCAGTGCGTGACCCTGTTCACCGAGGAGCTGCCGTGGCTGAAAGGCCAGGACCTCGAGAAGGTGATGGGCCGCGGCCTCGCCCAGTGGATCGGCTGGAACTACAAGTTCGACTAAGTCCGGGAACTATCTCCGCGTCGGCAGGATCTGCCCGCGGATCTCGCCGTCGGGATATTGGATGGTCCTGACCTCGACATACCAGCGGCCGGCGACGACTTCGGCGGCCTGTTCCTCGGTGAGCGTCACGCCGTCCCAGATCGTATTGTCGTAGATCGGGATGTTGATGGGCGCGACCTGCTGGGCGTTTTCAGCAGGTTCGGCCGGCCCGTGCAGGTAGCCCATCGTGATCGGACCGCTCAGCCCCACCAGGTTCAGGCGATATTCCAGCACCTTGGTCGAGGGCCGGTAGACCGCCTCGAAATAGCCGCTGCCGCCGCTCTGCGTCGGCGGCACCTCGTTGGAGCCGTTGAGGGTGGCCCTGAGGTCGGTCTTCGGCACCCGGGGCTCGCTCAGATAGAACGAGCAGCCCGCCAGGAGCAGGACGGCCAGGACCGAAACGGCACGGACGACGGCGGCAATCATGAGTCGGCGGCTCTCCCCTTTTCCATCATACGCAGCCTCCTCAGCGGCTCTCCCCTGTCAAAGGCGTGCTCTCCGGCGCCAATGTTATCACGGCCACGGCTTGCCAGCCTCCCGAGGCCCGGGGCGTGGACGTATCGCTAAGCGCAAGGAGGGGCTGGCATGGCGCCCCGGGTGGAGAGATGATCGTCCCCTGAAGGAGCGCGCCCATGAAATACGACGTCATCTCCGCCGATGGCCATGTCGACCTGATCTGGCTGCCGCCGGACCTGTTCACCAGCAATGCCTCCGCCAACCTCAAGGAGCGCATGCCCCATGTCATCGAGGGGCCGAAGGGTCCCGAATGGGTGAGCGCCAAGGGCGCCAAGTTCGGCCTGATGAACGGCATGGGCTCGGCCGGCCGCGAATACGTGCCGGGCGTCATCCACCGCTCCGACCGCATGGCCTCGACCGGCCTCTACGACGACGGCAAGAAGGGCATCCGCCGGCTAACCGAGGTGCCGATGCGCCTGAAGGACCAGGACCGCGACGGCGTGCAGGCCGAGGTGCTGTACGGCGTGCTGGGCTCGAGCGGCCGGCTGAACGATCCCGAGGCCGCGCTCGAGATGCTGCGCATCTACAACGACTGGCTGCACGATTTCTGCCGCGCGGCGCCCGATCGGCTGGTCGGGCTGGCCAACATTCCCAACTACAACATGGAAGAGTCGGTGGCCGAGATGATGCGCAACGCCAAGCGCGGCGTGCGCGGCTTCGATGTCGCCAACCGGCCGGACATGACGCCGCTGTGGGATCCGTTCTGGGAGCCGCTGTGGCAATGCGCGCACGAGACCGGCGTCCCCGTGCACTTCCACACCATCGGCGGGCGTTCGCCCGACTACTCGAAGATGCCGCCGTATGTCGTGCGCCGCGTGCAGGCCACGCACATCACCAGCTTCCAGATGCACATGGGCTACATGCTGATGTCGCTGGTCTTCAGCGGCGCGCTCGAGCGCTATCCCAACCTCAAGATCGTGATCGGCGAGGCGGGCCTGGGCTGGATCCCCTACGTGCTGCAGCACATGGACCTCGAGTGGGAGGACCAGTTCAAGGACCTCGACCTCAAGATGAAACCCAGCGAGTACTGGTATCGGCAATGCTACGCCACCTACCAGACCGACCCGGTCGGCATCCGCCTGCTCGATCTGCTGGGCGAGGACAACGTGATGTGGGGTTCGGACTATCCCCACCCCGACGGCATCTGGCCCGATTCGCAGGAGTTCCTCGACCGCGAGCTTGCCGGCGTGACGCCCGAGGCGCGCCGCAAGATCACGCGCGACAATGCGATGAAGCTTTATCGGCTGGGCAACTGATCGCTGAGGGCTAAGACTTCCCTGCTGCAGAATGACCGCTGCAAGCACAAGCCTGCGCACCCCCCTCCTCACCGTGCTGGCCATGCTGGCCTTCGCCGGCAATTCGCTGCTCTGCCGTGTCGCCCTGACGGAAACGTCGATCGATGCGGCGAGCTTCACGTCGCTGCGGCTGGCGTCGGGCGCCTTGATCCTGCTCGTCATCCTGCGATTGCGCGGCGTCGGCGCAACGGCGGGCGGAAGCTGGCCGATGGCAGCCATGCTGTCGGCCTATGCGGTGTTCTTCTCCTTCGCCTACCGCGATCTCACCGCCGCCACGGGCGCGCTGCTGCTGTTCGGCGGCGTGCAGCTCACCATGATGGGCTACGGCCTGTGGGCAGGCGAACGCCTCCGCGGCGCGAAACTGCTAGGCGTGGTGGTCGCGGTGGCAGGCCTGGTCGGCCTGCTGCTGCCGGGGCTCGCCGCACCGCCGCCCCACGCCGCCGTCCTGATGCTGGCGGCAGGCGCCGCCTGGGGCGTCTATTCCGTGCTGGGCCGCGGCGCCGGCGATCCGATCGCCGCGACCGGCGGCAACTTCCTGCGCGCCGTCCCCTTCGCCGCGCTGCTCGCCCTGGCCGCCACCGGCCACGAATCGGTCGACCGCATGGGCGTCCTCTATGCCGTCCTGTCGGGCGCCGTGACCTCGGGCCTGGGCTATGTCCTGTGGTACGCCGCCCTGCCGGCGCTTAGGGCAACCTCGGCGGCGACAATCCAGCTCAGCGTTCCGGCCATTGCGGCGATAGGCGGCGCGGTGCTACTCGCCGAGCCGATCACCGTGCGGCTGCTGCTGTCGTCGGTGGCCATCCTGGGCGGCATCGCGCTCACGATATACAGGAAGAAGTGAAGGAAGATCATGTTCGAAGTGGCCGACCGTCTCAGGAACGTCAAGATATCCGCCTCCGCCGCCATGACCCGCAAGGTGCGCGAGCTGCGCGCGCAAGGCGTGAAGATCGTCGGCCTCTCGTCGGGCGAGCCCGACTTCCCGACGCCACTGCACGCCATCGAGGCGGCCAACAAGGCGGCGCTCGCCGGCGACACCAAGTATCCGCCACAGGACGGCGTGAAGCCCCTGAAGGAGGCGATCCAGCGCAAGTTCAAGCGCGACAACAACCTCGACTACGCGCTCGAGGAGATCATGGTCTCAAACGGCAGCAAGCAGATCATGTACGACGCGCTGATGGCGAGCGTGAACGACGGCGATGAGGTCATCATCCCGGCGCCGGGCTGGATCTCCTACGCCGACCAGGCGACACTCGCCGGCGCCAAGCCGGTGCTGGTGTCGTGCCCGGAGAACAATCACTTCAAGCTGCGCGCGCCCGATCTCGAGGCGGCGATCACGCCCAAGACCAAGTGGGTGGTGCTGAACTTCCCCAACAATCCCACCGGCGCCGTGTGCTCGCGCGCCGAGATGCGCGCGATCGCCGACGTCGTGCTGGCGCATCCACACGTGCTGGTGATGGCCGACGACGTCTACGAGCACCTGACCTATGACGGCTTCGGCTTCTGCACCATCGCCGAGGTCGAGCCCCGGCTGAAGGAGCGCACCTTGACGGTGAACGGCGCCTCGAAGGCCTATGCCATGACCGGCTGGCGGGTCGGCTTCGCCGGCGGTCCGCGGCCGATGATCGCCGCCATGACCAACATGCAGGGCCAGATCGGCTCGGGCATCTCGACCATCAGCCAGGCGGCCGCGACCGCCGCGCTCAACGGGCCGCAGGATCTGCTCAAGGAACGCGCGGCCGACTACCAGAAGCGGCGCGACGAGGTCGTGGGCATGCTGCGCGAGGCCAAGGGCATCACCTGCCACAAGCCCGAAGGCGCGTTCTATGTCTTCCCCAACATCGCGGGCTGCATCGGCAAGACCACCCCGGCCGGCCGCAGGATCGCCACCGACACCGATTTCGTGACGGCGCTGCTGGAGGAAAAGCACGTCGCCACGGTGCAGGGCGCGGCCTACGGCATGAGCCCCTACTTCCGCATCTCCTATGCCACCGACATGGCGAGCCTGCGCGAGGGCTGCCGGCGCATCCAGGAGTTCTGCGCCGAGCTCAAATAGCGACGCGCGAAAGCGCCGCACCGGTCAGCGCGTGAGCGCTGCCTGGTTGATCATTTCCTTGATGTTGGCCATCTCGTTGCGCAAGCCGATCTTGCGCGAGCAGAGCGGCCAGTGAAACGGCTCCTCGAGCTCGAAGATCATGTACTTGGCGAGCGCCGCGGCACGATCGTAATCGTGCGCCAGCTCGAGCGCTTCCTGGCGGTTGAGCACCGTGCCGTCGCGCCTGCGCTGATAGCTGATCACGGTCTGCAGCGAGAATTGCAGGCGGCCGACAAAGGCGCCGCGCCCGCCATAGATCGGCCGCTCCGAGGGACCTGAGCCGCCGGTTTCGCAATGGGCGAGCTGGCGGATCATCTCGTCCTTGCGCTCTTCGATTTCCTTCTGGCGAAGATCGACCGTCGGCGCGATCGCCGCCGTCTGTGGCGGTTGCGTGCCGAGCTGGCAGCCGCCCACGAGAAAGGCGGTGGCCATGAGGCTGGGGCGAAGGGCGAAGCGAAGAATGGTCACAACCGCCCATTGTTCACACGATTTGTACGCAAAGGTAAACCCCACAAATGCGCGCGCACGCCTGGCGGCACACCGTGTCTGAATCAGGAACGCGTCATGAACTTCCGGATGGCGGACTCCGCGCCGACTGCGTGCGCGAAGTCTTGAAGCTCGCGCCCAAGCAGACGCACCGCGTCGCGCGCGTGTGGGAGATCAACGAGCCGAAGGCCGTGACAAATCAGCGACCGATGGTCTGAACTCTTCATTCATCGGTCCCGATCTCGCAGCAGCACTCTCCACGGCGCACGCGTGAGCGGAAGCACGGAATGGCCGAGCGTGATGCAGATAAAGTATCCACACGGATAGAAGAAGTCCGGCGCGATGACATGAGAGAAAAGCGCCTTATCCCACCTGTCGCGCCTGTCCGACCCAGTACTTCGCGCGCAGCACTTTCTTGTCGACCTTGCCGACGGCGGTGAGCGGCAGGGTGTCGACGAACTCGACTTGCTTGGGCGCGTGCGGGCCGCCCTTGCGGTCCTTCACGAGCTGCATCAGCGCCTCGGCGGAGGGAGTCGTGCCGGCCTTGGCGACGATCAGCGCGGCGACGGCCTCGCCCCACTTCTCGTGCGGCACGCCGATCACCGCGGCCATGGCGACGTCGGGATGCGACGACAGGACATCCTCGACCTCGCGCGGGAAGATGTTGAAGCCGCCGCTCACGATCATGTCCTTCTTGCGATCGACGATATAGAGGTAGCCGCGCTCGTCGGCGCGCGCGATGTCGCCGGTGTGCAGCCAGCCGCCCTTGAAGGTCTCGGCCGTCTGCTCGGGGCGCTTCCAATATTCCTCCATCGCGTGCGCGGCGCGCACGCAGATCTCGCCCGCCTCGCCCGGCGCCACCTCGTTGTTGTCGTCGTCGCGCAGGCTCACGCTGCACGAGGCGATGGGAAAGCCGCAGGAGGCGAACAGCTCGGGGCGCCCGGCATCGTGGTCGGCCTTGCGCAACACGCTCACCGGATAGCACTCGGTCTGGCCGTAGAGCTGGCTGAAGATCGGCCCGATGCGCTCCAGCGCCTCGACCAGCCGGGTCGGCGACATCGGCGAGGCGCCGTAGAGGATGAGCTCGAGCGAGGAGAGATCGGTTTTGTCGAGCCGCGGATGATCCAGCAGCACGTAGATCATGGTCGGCACCACGAGGGTGAAGTTGATCCTCTCGCGCTCGAGGGTGGCCAGAAATTTCTCCGGCTCGAAGCCCTTCAGCAGATGCACCGTGCCGCCGCGCAGCAGCGCGGGCACGACCTTGGTGCCGGCGACATGGGTGATCGGCGCCGCCGCCAGGTAGCGCGGCACGTCGGGAAACTCGAAGTCGGCGGCGACCGCCACCGACATGGCGGCGGTCGAGCGGTGACGGCGGATGGCGCCCTTGGACTTGCCGGTGGTGCCGCCGGTGTAGTTGATGACGGCGTAGTCGTCGGGCTGGGTGAGGTCGACCGGCGCCGCCGCGCCGATTTTTTCCGCCGCCGCCACAACGTCGCGGCCGAAATCCGCGCGGCCCATGGTGAGCACGACGGCCAGCCGGTCGGCGGCCTTGGCGGCGAGCTCGCCGCCCCTCTGGGCATGCGTCCCGGGATCGACGATGAGGGCGCTCGCGCCGGCATCCTCGATGACGTCGAGGTGATCGGCGAGCGCACCCAGCGGATGCAGCCAGGTCGTGACCAGGCCGAGGCCCGACGCCGCCACGCCGGCGCACCAGGTCTCGGCGCTGTTGGCGCTGAGCAACGCCACGGTCTGGCCCTTGGCGAGCCCGGCCGCCGCCATCGCCGCCTGCAGGCGGCCGACCAGGTCGAGGGTCGCGCGATAGGTGAGGCTGCCGCCGTCCCACACGAAGGCCCTGCGTTCGGGAAAGCGCGCCAGGGCGCGCAGGATCATGGTCGTGCCGGTGGGCGCTTCGGTGATCGCGGCGTTCATGTCGTTTCCTCCGCCAGCCCGGCGTTGACGTCCGTCAAAGCAACGTCATCGCTCCTGTGGCATTATCTCCAATTACCATCGAGGTTCGCCATGGCCGAAAGCCTTTTAGTCGCCTGCCCCGCGTGCAACACCCTGAACCGCGCGCCGCGCGAGAAGCTGGTGGCGGGCGCCAGCGGCAAGTGCGGCAACTGCGGTGCACCCTTGTTCGGCGGCCATCCGGTGGCGCTGAACGCGCAGAGCTTCGAGACGCATGCCGCCAAGAGCGACATCCCCTTGCTCGTCGACTTCTGGGCGCCGTGGTGCGGGCCGTGCAAGGCCATGGCGCCGCAGTTCGAGCAGGCCGCCGGCCATCTCGAGCCCACGGTGCGGCTGGCCAAGGTCAACACCGAGGACGAGCAGGCGCTGGCCGGCCGGTTCGGCATCCAGGCGATTCCGACCATGATCCTGTTCAAGCACGGCAAGGAAGTCGCCCGCCAGTCCGGCGCGATGAACGCGGCCGGCATCGAGAGCTGGGTCCAGCAGGCGTTGCGGTAGACACTCCTGTCACCCCGAGCGAAGCGAGGGGCCTTTAAGCCATCAGGAAAGGTCCCTCGCTTCGCTCGGGATGACAGCCTTGCCGTAACAGCGGCGTGCGTCACGCCGCCGGATGCACCTTCATCCAGTGGCGGGCGATCTCCTCGCGGGTGGCGACCCAGACCTTGGGCTTGGAGGCGACGTAGTCGAGGAAGCGCGCCAGGGTGGCGGCGCGGCTCGGCCGGCCGACCAGCCGGCAGTGCAGGCCGATCGACATCATCTTCGGGCT
>JABCYT010000050.1 GCA_013290035.1 Alphaproteobacteria bacterium | reverse complement strand
GAGCCTGATGAAGGATAATCCGGCCGGGCTCAAGGCGATCATCAAGGCGATGATGCAGGCGCAGTACGACGCCGAGCAGAAGCCCGACGAAGTGCTGACCGAGCTGGTCGGCAAGTACTACAAGACCTCGATGGAGAACGCCAAGATCGCCAAGGGCAAGCAGCCGGCGGTGGTCGATGCGCGCAACCAGACCGACTTCATCCTGCAGCGCACCGACAGCGTCATGGAGATGGGCTACATCAAGAAGAAGCCCGGCCGCGATGCCATCGACTGGACGCTGCTCGAAGAGGTCATCAAGGAGAACCCCGACCTTTACAGCAAGCTCAAGTACAAGTCTGCCTGATGACCGTCGTCGCGCGCGACGGTGATGCGGGCGCCGCCGCCGGAGCATCCCGCCCGGCGGCGGTAACCCGCCTGTTCGCGTCGATGGCCGGTCTCGACACGCTGTCAAAGATCTGGTGGACGTGTCTTTCGATCGGCCTGTTCGCCGGCATCTGGGAGCTGTGCTGGGCGTTCGGCTGGGCTGATCCCAAGCTGCTGCCGCCGCCGCACATCTTCCTCGGCAACATCGCCGAGCAGGGCAAGTTCTTCAACACCGCCACGCGCTGGCAGGTCGGCCAGTCGATGAACGCGGCTCCGTCGGCCTTCGAATCGGTGATGATCACCGTCGGCGCCACCACGATGCGCGTGTTCGCGGGCCTGGTGATCGCCTCGGTGCTGGCGATCAGCATCGGCGTCATGGTGCGCTACTGGCACGTCTTCGACAGGCTGGTGCTGCCCACCATCACGCTGCTCTCGCCGGTGTCGCCGATCGCCTGGCTGCCGGTGGCGATCTTCATGTTCGGCATCGGCAATGCGCCGGCGATCTTCATGGTGGTAGTGGCGCTGTTCTTCCACATGGTTCTGGCGACCATCAGCCAGATAGACAACGTGAGCCCCAACCTGATCAATGTCGCGCGCACCATGGGCGCCACGAAGCGGCAGATCTATGCCAGGGTCATCGTGCCGGCGATCCTGCCCGGCATGCTGGCGGTGCTGCGGCTCAACCTGTTCGGCGCCTGGATGGTGGTGCTGATCGCCGAATCGACCGGCGTCGGCTACGGCATGGGCCAGGTCATCATGCTGGCGCGCAACACCTTCAACCCGTCGCTGGTGTTCTTCACCATCGCCGTGATCGGCGTGCTGGGATTCACCTTCGACTGGCTGCTGCGGCTCGCCCAGCGCCGCATCCTCTACTGGCTGCCCGACACCAAGGAGAAGCTGCGTGTCCTCTGACCGCGCCCCGACATTCTCGTCCAAGGACGCCGTGGTCTGCCGCGGCGTGGGCAAGATCTGGGCGGCCGGCACCAAGCGGGCGCACGAGGCGCTGCGCGACATCGACCTCGATATCCAGCCCGGCGAGTTCGTTGTCTTCATCGGGCCGTCAGGCTGCGGCAAGAGCACCTTGCTCTATCTCATCTCCGGCCTCGAGGACGCCACCGAAGGGCAGATCTGGTCGTTCAGCGACAAGGTCGAGACGCCGTCGCCCGACCGCAGCCTGATCTTCCAGGAGACCTCGCTCTTTCCCTGGCTGACGGTGTGGCAGAATGTGAGCTTCGGCCTCGCCATCCGCGGCGCCTCGCAGGCCGAGCGCCGCGCCGTCGCCGCCGAGGCGCTGCAGCGGGTGGGGCTGAGCGCCGCCATCGACAAGCGGCCGGACGAGCTGTCGGGCGGCATGCGCCAGAGGGTGGCCGTGGCCCGGGCGCTCGCCATGCGGCCCAAGGTGCTGCTGATGGACGAGCCGTTCGCCGCCCTCGACGTGCAGACCCGCGCCCGCATGCAGGATTTCCTGCTCGACGTGTGGCGCGATTCGGGCGCCTCGGTGCTGTTCGTCACCCACCATATCGACGAGGCGGTGGCGCTGGCCGACCGCGTCGTCGTGTTCACCGCCCGGCCGGGCCGCATCAAGACCGTCTTCCCGATCGTCCTGCCGCGGCCGCGCAATCTGTTCTCACGCGAGGCCGAGGCCATCCGCATCCAGCTCACCGAGCTCTTGCGCGACGAGGTCGACCGCGCCTTTGCCGAGCAGGAAGCGCTCGCCGCCACCGCCTGAAAGCCCGTATAAACCGTTTGAAGGAGAAGCCTGCCATGGCCACCAGTCTCATTCGCAGCCGCGCCACCATCACCGGCGTAAAGGACCGTTTCGCCTGGAACGAGATCAAGGATGGCGCGGTGATGCAGGAGGACGGCGTCATCGTGGCCGTCGGGACCTACGACGACCTGCATAGGAAGCATCCGACCGTGCCGGTGATCGGCAACGGCAAGGAGATCCTGCTGCCGGGCTTCGTCAACGGCCACCATCATGTCGGCCTGACGCCGGTGCAGCTCGGCTCGCCCGACATGCCGCTCGAGCTCTGGTTCATCACCCGCATGGTGATCCGCAACCTCGATCTCTATCTCGACACGCTCTATTCGGCCTTCGAGATGATCGGCTCGGGCATCACCACCGTGCAGCACATCCATGGCTGGATGCCGGGCACGCTGGCCGAGGTCGAGAAGCGCTCGGGCGAGTTGATCCGCGCCTACGAGGATGTCGGCATGCGGGTCAGCTACTGCTACGCGGTGCGCGACCAGAATCGGCTCGTCTACCAGGCCGACGAGGAGTTCGTGGCCGGCCTGCCGGCCGAGCTGCAGGGGCCGATGAAGCGCTGGTTCGAGCGCTTCAAGATGAGCCTCGACGACGCCATGGACATGTTCAAGAGCTTCCATGCCCAGCACCACAACAAGCGCCGGGTGAAGATCCAGCTCGCCCCCGCCAATCTCCACTGGTGCTCGGACAAGGCGCTGACGGTGCTGTCCGACGCCTCGGCCAAGTATGACGTGCCCATGCACATGCATCTCGTCGAGACCGCCTACCAGAAGGAATATGCCTGGCGACGCGGCAACTGCACGGCGCTGGAATATATCGACCGCTTCGGCATGGTGAACAACCGCCTGACCCTGGGCCACGGCGTGTGGCTGAACGAGAAGGACATCGATCGCCTGGCCGCGGCCAAGGGCTGCGTCTGCCACAACTGCTCGTCCAACTTCCGCCTGCGCTCGGGCGTGGCGGCGCTCAACTTCTTCGAGAAGAAGGGCATCAACACCGCGATCGGGCTGGACGAGGCCGGCATCAACGACGACCGCGACATGCTGCAGGAGCTGAAGCTGGTGCTGCGCGCGCACCGCGTGCCGGGCATGGTCGAGGCCGACGTGCCGACCATGGCGCAGGTGCTGCGCATGGCGACCGTGGGCGGCGCCCGGACGACGCCGTTCGGCGACAGCATCGGTTCCTTGGAGGTCGGCAAGGCGGCCGACATGGTGCTGCTCGACTGGGACAGCATCGCCTATCCCTATCTCGACGAGTTGACGCCGACGCTCGACGCCGTGGTCCAGCGCGCCAAGAACCAGGCCGTCACCATGACGATGTGCGACGGAGAGGTGATCTACCAGGACGGCATCTTCACCAAGGTCGACCGCACGCTGGCCCTGAAGGCGCTGCACGACGACCTCAACAAGGCGCTGAGCGACGACGAAGCCGAACGGCGCAAGCTCTCGGTGGCGCTGCTGCCGCACGCCCGGAAGTTCTATGCCGATTATATTGATACTTCCGAGCATCAGCCGTTCTACCGGCCGAGTTCGATTGTCTAGTGCTGGCGCAGTGCCGATTCAGTACGACTTGCCGGTCGGATAGGCCGGGAACGTCGGCACGGCAGGATCCATGTGGTCCCACGGCTGCGCACTCTTGACGACGATTGTGGCTTCGGGCCGGAACCAGCTCGCATCGTCGAACGTGCAGACCCGGACGCCGACGATGTCGGGCCGGGTCGACACCTGCACGTAGAGCGGCGTGCCGCAGTCGCCGCAGAAGACACGCGTGATGTCGTTCCCGGAATCGGCCTTGGCGATGTAGCGCCTGGGCGAGCCGTGGACGATGCGGAAATCCGCCGACGGCATGCGCACCGCCGCGACGTGAGGCGCGCCGCTCTGCAGCTGGCAGTCCCGGCAATGACACTGCAGCGCAAACTGCGGCTCGCCGGCGCATTCGTATCGCACCGCCCTGCACAGGCAGCCGCCAGTTCTCGTCACCATATGATCCTCCCGCGATTGAAGATGGTCGGTCGATGTGCCCCCAGCTCCCGTCAAAGTGCCCGTCCGAACGAGAGGCACTGTGCGAGCACGACGGTTTTCACTTCGTCAAATCGTGCCGACCGGTTGAGTTCGGGGCGCTGGTGATACCAGCCGATCTGGGCCAGCCCGCGAACCAGCCGGAACATCGGCACCGACCTCAAGACCTGGTCCGAAATCGGCCGAACCGACCGGTAGCCGGAGATGTAGGCGCGCTCGAACGCCGCTAGGTTCGGGCCGTCCTGATGATGCACCAGGGCCACCGCGATGTCGTAGGCGTGCCAGCCCCAGGCCGCGTCGTCGAAGTCGATGACGGTCAGCCTGTCGCCGTCCACCAGGATGTTGCCGGGATGCATGTCGGCGTGGATCATGCTGTAGACGGAGGGTTGCCGGTCCAGCCGGGCGAGCGCCGCATGCAGGCGCGCCCGCGTGTCGAGCATCAGCCGGCGCTCTGCGGCCGACAGCACTTGGTGGTCCCAGAACGGTCCCCAGTGCGGCGTGCTGCCCATAAAGCCGTTCGCGTCCAGCGCATGCCGCGTGAACGCGGCCGGCGGCTGCCAGGTCGCGGCCTGGTCGTGGAGCGACGCCGTGACGGCGCCGAGCCGCGTGAAATGGTGTTCGGCGATCCGGGTGTCGATTGTTTCGCGCAGCACCTCGGCCAGCACGCGTCCCGTCGCCCAGCGCGCCAGTCCCGCGAAGCGCCGTTCGCCGGTGCCCTGAACCGTCACCAACGCGTACTCCTGCCCGTCGCGGGTACGCAATGGCGCCTGGACGGCGACGCCCGCGTCGGCCAGCGCGCGGATCCAGAGGCGCTCCGAGATCAGTTCGTCGAGCGTGTGATACCAGGGCCGGTGAAGGCGCAACGCGTAGGCGACGCCGTCGCGGCGGTCGACCACCCGGTAGGTGACGTTTTCCGACAGCGACACCCGCTCGAGAGCGTCTGGGTCGATGGGAAACGCGCTGAGGGCCGCCAGCGCCGCCGGCCTGAAAGAGTCAGCCGCGACGCCTTCAGCCATCGATCTCGGCAATCGTCGCGTCGAAGGCGGTGAGGAATTCGTCGGCATCGTGCTGTCCAAAGACCAGCGGAGGCCGGATCTTGACGACATTCCTGAAGGCGCCGGCATTGCTGGTGAGGAAACCTCGATCCTTGAGCTTGTTGACGACCTCGATCGCCCGATCGGAATCCGGCTCGAGCGCGCTGCCGCGCTTCACCATCTCCACCCCGATGAACAGCCCATGGCCGCGAACGTCGCCGATGGTAGCGCACTTCTTCTTGCGTTCGTGCAGCGACGCCTTGAGGCTGGCGCCGACGCGCGCCACGTTCTCCTGCAGTCCTTCGCGCTCGATGACATCGAGCACCGCCATGCCGACCGCCGCCTGCAGGGGACTCGACGCGAAGGTATTGAAATAGCGCGTCCTCGCCCGGAATCCGTCGACAAGGCCCTTGCTGGCGGCCGTGGCCGCGAGCGGCAGGCCGTTGCCCATCGGCTTGCCGGTCACGACGATGTCGGGCGTGAAGCCGGCACCTTCGTAGCCCCACCAGCGCCCGGTGCGGCAATATCCGGCCTGCACCTCGTCGGCGATCAGGAATCCGCCGGCCGCCCGCACCATTTCCGCCGCGCGAGCCATGAATCCGCGCGGTACGTCGGGCAGTCCCTCGTTGGCGAAGATCGGGCAAACGATGAAGCCTGCGAACCCCACGCCGTCTTCTTCGAGGCTGCGGATCGCGCTGCGGAGGCGCTCGAGATAGGCCTCCGCGAGGTCGGATTCGCTCGCCCCCGGCACGAGCGGCCGAAGCCTCTCGGGGAAGGGGATGGCGCACACGTCGCTGACGACGCTGTTCTGGCCGGCGCCCATGCGTGTCATCTTGCCGACCGCTTCGCTGTTGCCGTGATAGGTGGCGTTGGTGCAGACGATGCCTGTCTTGCCGGTGGCGCCGCGCGCCATCCGCAGGGCCACCTCGTTGGCCTCGGTCCCCGAACAACTGAAGACGACGCTCTCGATCGCCGGACCATGGAGTGCCGCGAGGCGTTCTGCGAGGGCCACGATCCCTTCGTGCAGATAACGACTGTGCACGTTCAGCGTGGCCTGCTGGCGCGCCATCGCCTCCACGACGTGCGGATTGGCATGTCCGACGCACGGCACGTTGTTGTACATGTCGACGTAACGGCGGCCTGTTTCGTCGAACAGATACACGCCCTCGCCGCGGACGATGTGCAGGGGCTTGTCGTAGAACAACGGCGCTCCGGCTCCCAGCGCCCTCTCGCGTCGGGCGACAAGCGTCGTTGTATCCATTTTGGGGCCTCTTCTGCTCTGCGTTGGGCGCCTCGACCCTACCAAGAGGAAGAAATGCACGCGATATAAAAGCTGGCGTCGGCCAAGCGATGATCAAGCGTCTTGCCGGACCGCGGGCCTCCAGGCCCGCTCATGTTATTGAACCAACGATGAAGATGCGGACCTGAAGGTCCGCGGTCCGGCAAGATTAACGCGTCGTCGTGATCAGCCTGTCGGGCAGCCAGATGGCGATCTCCGGCGCGAAGCACAGGACCACCACCGCCACCATCATCAGGCCGACGAACGGCAGCACGCCCCAGATGACGTCGCTCAAGGGGATGTCGGGCGCGATGTTCTTGATGACGAAGAGATTGAGGCCGACCGGCGGATGGATCAGCCCCATCTCCATGACGATGGTCATGACGACGCCGAACCACACGAGGTCGAAGCCGGCGGCCTTCAAGGGCGGCAGGATGATGGGCGCGGTCATCAGGATGATAGAGACCGGCGGCAGGAAGAAGCCCAGGATCACCACCAGCACCAGGATGGCGGCCAGCAGCACCCAGCGCGAGAAATGCATCGCCACGATCCACTCGGCCGCCGACTGGCTGATGTGCAGGTAGCTCATCACGTAGGAGTAGAGCAGCGACATGCCGATGATCATCATCAGCATGGTCGATTCGCGGATGGTGTTGACCAGGATCGGATCGAGCTGCTTGGGCCGCCAGGTGTCGTAGATGACGGCGATCAGCACCAGCGCCAGCACGGCGCCCAGACCCGCGGTCTCCGACGGCGTGGCGAAGCCGCCATAGAGCGCCACCATGACACCGGTCAGCAGGATGACGAAGGGTAGCACCCTCGGCAGGGCGGCGAAGCGCTGGCGGAGCGTGTAGCTCTCGGTCGACAGCAGGGCCGAGTCGATCCCGCCGCCGGCGCGGGTCGTGCGCGCGCGTCGCGTCTCGAAGCGGTAGCGCCAGGCGGCGTAGCCGGCGAAGAACCCGACCAGCAGCAGGGCCGGCCCGATACCGGCCAGGAACAGGCGGCCGAGCGACTGCTCGGAGGCGACCGCGTACAGGATCATGGTGATCGAGGGCGGCAGCAGGATGCCCAGCGTGCCGCCGGCGGCGATCAGGCCGGCGGCGAACCCGCCGGGATAGCCGCGCTGGCGCATCTCCGGAATGCCGGCCGAGCCGATCGCCGAACAGGTCGCCGGGCTGGAGCCCGCCATGGCGGCAAACAGCGCGCAGGCGAAGACGTTGGCGATGCCGAGGCCGCCCGGAATGCGGCTCATCCAGACATGCAGCGCCGAATAGAGGTCCTGGCCGGCGCGCGAGCGGCCGATCGCGGCGCCCTTGAGGATGAACAGCGGGATCGACAGCAGCGTGATCGACGACATCTCTTCGTAGACGTTCTGCGTCACCGTATCGAGCGCCGCCGCCGGCATGAAGGCCACCATGAACACCGTGGCGACCAGGCCGAGCGCGAAGGCGATCGGCATGCCGGAGAACATGGCCACCAGCGTGGCGCCGCCATAGAGCAGGCCGACCTGCAGGACGCTCATGGTCGGCGAAAGACCTGGACGAGGATCTGCACGGTCAGGAGCGACATGCCGAGCGCCATCGTCAGATAGGGAATCCACAAGGGCGGCGACCACGACGAGGAGGAGACATAGCCTTCGACCCAGGCCTCGTGCAGCAGGGTCCAGGATTTCCAGGCGAAGAAGGCGCAGAACAGGGCGCTCGCCACATCGACCAGCCGTTGCCGCCAGCGGTCGGCGGTCGGCGGCAGCAGGGTCGCCACGGCCTCGATGCCGATATGGCCGCGCTGCGACTGCACCCAGGCGGCCGACATGAAGGTGACGCCGATCAGCAGGAAGACCGAGAATTCGTCCTGCCAGTCGGTCGGCTGCGGCGAGAAATAACGCAGCACGACCGAGTAGGTCAGCACGCACGAGGCAACAAGAAGGGCGATCGCCGACAAAAAGACGATCGCCCTGTTGAGACGCTCGAGAGGTTTCACGCGGCCGGAACTTGCTGCGACAGCTTCAGGAACTCGGCGTTGCCCGGCGACTTGTCGGCATAGTCCTTCCAGCAGGTGTCGCGCGCGACGGCCTTCCACTTGTCGACCTGCGCCTGGTCGAGGTCGAAGGTCTTGATGCCGGCCTTCTCGTAGACCTTGGCGACGGCCACGTCGTCTTCCTTGGACTTCTCGAGACCGAACTTCTCCATTTCCAGGCCGACCTCCATGATCGCTGTCTGCTGGTCCTTGGGCAGCGAGTCGAAGACCTGTTTGGACATCAGCAGCGGCTCGAAGATGAAGAAGAAGCCCTTGCCGCGGCCGGTCGTCAGGTTCTTGGCGATCTCTTCCAGGCGGAACGACATCAGGCTGGTCGACGAGGTCATGGCGACGTCCATCGTTCCGGTCTGCATGGCGGCGTAGAGCTCGTTGGACGGCATGCTGACCACGGCGGCGCCGGCGCCTTTCAGCATGAGGTCCATCTCGCGGCTGCCGCCGCGCACCTTGAGGCCCTTCACGTCGTCGGGCACCAGGATGGGATGGGTGCGGCTCGCCGAACCGCCGGCCTGCCACAGCCAGATGACGGGGACGGCGCCCTTCTCGGCCATCAGCGCCGTCAGGCGCTTGCCGATCTCGGCGTTCTTCCAGGCGTAGGCCTGGTCGAGCGAGCTGATGACGCCCGGCATGAAGCCGATATTGTATTCGCTCACCTCGCCGCCGGCGTAGTTCAGCGGATAGAGCGTCATGTCGAGCGCACCGCGGCGGATCGCCGAATACTGCGCCACCGTCTTGACCAGCGACGAGCCGGGATAGACCTCGGCGGTCAGCGCGCCGTTGGTGCGCTTGGCGAGCTGGGCGGCGAAGCGGCGGCACATCTGGTCGCGGAAATCGCCGCTGTCGGCGGTGCCGCCCGGGAACTGGTGGGAGATTTTCAGCTGCTTGGCCTGGGCGCGGGCGGTGCCGCCGATCCATGGGGCGGCGAGGGCGGTCGCGGCCGTGGCGGCCAGAAGGCGTCTGCGGGGAAGGGTCATGCGCGGTTCCTCCAGAATGTCGTTGTTGGCGGGATTGGCTTTCATCTGGCTATCGAAGTCAACCGGGTCGAAGTCAACCGGGTCGAGGCAGTGTGACGCGCGCGACGTAAAAGCCGTCGAGCCCGCCGCGGTCCGTCCACATCGAGGGGAGAGTGCGGATATCGCCTGACGGCGTGATGGCGGCCTCGAGGCCCGGCAGCTCGGTCGGCGGGACGGGCCGGCGGCGCAGGCGTTTGTCGCGCGCCAGCAGCGAGCCGATCCGCGCCGCGCCCTCGTCCTCCTGCAGCGAGCACACCGCGTAGACCAGCGTGCCGCCCGGCTTCAACAGCGCGACGGCGCTCAGCAGCAGGCGGTCCTGGGCGAGGGTGAGGCGGTCGACATCGTCCTCGCCTTTCAACCAGGCGATGTCGGGATGGCGCCGCAGTGTGCCGGTGCCCGAGCACGGCGCGTCGAGCAGCACCGCGTCGAACTTCTCCGCCGGGGCCCACTTGCCGACGTCCGCCGTGACAAGTTCGGCGGCAAGCCCGGCGCGCGCCAGGTTCTCGCCCAAGCGGATCATGCGGCGGCCCGAGATGTCGACGGCCGTGACCTGGGCGCCGACGGCCGCAAGCTGCATCGTCTTGCCGCCGGGCGCCGCGCACAGATCGGCCACGCGCTTGCCCGCGACGTCGCCCAGCAGACGGGCGGGCAGGGCGGCGGCGGCATCCTGCACCCACCAGGCGCCCTCGGCGAAGCCGGGCAGATCGGCGATGGCCCCGCCGGTCGCGCGGCGGATCGTGCCGGTCGGCAGCAGCTCGCCGTCCAGGCGACCCGCCCAGAACGGGGCGTCGGCGCGCGGCGTGAGGTCGAGCGGCGCCTCGATCAGATGGGCGGCGGCGATGGCGCGCGTCGCTGCTTCGCCGTAGACCTCCGTCCAGCTCTGCCACAGCCATTGCGGCGTGTTGAGTCGGGCCGGATCGCGCCCGGCCAGCAGGGCGATACCCTCGCGCGCGACCCGGCGCAGGACGGCATTGGCGAGGCCCCTGAGATGCGGCATGCCGGCATCGACGACCAGCCTCACCGAGGTATCGACGGCGGCATGGGCGGGCGTGCCCAGGAACACCAGCTGGGCCGTGCCCAGGCGCAGCACCTGGCGGGCGGCGGCGTCGGCGTCCTTGAACGGCCGCTCGATCAGGGCGCCCAGGATTTCGTCGATCTCGCCCAGTCGTCGCAGGGTTGTTGCAAGAAGCAGCCGGACGAAGGCGCGATCGCGCGGCTCGAGGCCGGCGAAGCCCTTGTGGCGGACCAGCGCATCGTCGAGCGGTTGGCCCTTGTCGAGACAGGCGACCAGCACGTCGAGTGCGGCATGCCGGGAAGCAAGCGTGATGTCCATTGCGCGGCGCTCATAAACCCGGTTGGCGCTGTTGTCATGGGCCGATATAGTTGGGGTAACAAA
>JABCYT010000049.1 GCA_013290035.1 Alphaproteobacteria bacterium | reverse complement strand
AGCTGCACGAAAGCATCCCACGCTCTTGCCTTCCTCTGGGCGGGGTGAATCTGCAGGGCGCTGCTCGCCACCTTGCGTTCGAGGGAGTCGGGCTCGAACTGGGCGAGAAGGACGCGCACGGCCTCTTGCATGGCCGAGACGGTCGCGAGCTCGTGCAGCCGCAAGTCGTTGAAGGCTTCCGCAATCGCCTCCTCCGGCGACATCCCGCTGCGCCGGCCGGTCCCGAGAAGGGTCGCCAGGGCATCGTCGTCGTCGAGCGAAAACTTCAGCGGGTTGTTGCCGCTGGCGCGAATCATCGTCCGCTCGATACGGAACTCATCCTTGATGCTGGCGCGCGCCATCAGGGTTTGGCGAAGACCGTTGACGGTCGCCCGCAGCGCGGCGCCGATCCGCTCCAGCGTTTTCTCGGGGTCCGCGAGGTTGGCCTCGCTGAGCCCGACGCCGCGCAGGAAGGCCGCCGCCAGTCCGCTGTCGGAGACCGCCTGTGGGAGCGGCGCCGGCTCCGGCCGGGGCGGGGCGGGGGCGGCGACTTCCTGGGGTAGCGGCGGATGCGCCGGCCGAGCCTTTTGCGGCCGCGGGTCGGCCGGCGATTCGACGTCCCAGTCGTCGGGGATGATCGCCACCGGCTGCGGCGGGCGGAAGGCGCTTTCGAGCGCGGGAGCATGATCCGGTTGCGTCCCCGCGAAGGGCTCCTGATTGGGCGCGAGGGGATCGAAATCCGCCGGCAGGATCGGCGAATTGGACACGTCCAGCAGCGAGCCGGACGGGGGCAACCTGGCGTCGTTGCCGGCGTCTTCGTAGTGGCGAAGGTCGGATCGCGACGCGCGGGGCTCGCGCAGGGCGACGTCATCCGGACGAAGGCCTGCCAGGGACCTGCCGCGGTCGGGCGCGGCCCCCTCCGCGTCCTCGTCGATCGTGACTTCGATCTCATACAGGCCGAACTTGATGCGGTCGCCGTTGCGCAGTTTTTCTGCCGAGCCCTGGCCTACAGGGTCGCTGGCGCCGTTGAGAAACGTGCCGTTGGCACTGAGATCATGCAATTCCCAGTCGCCGACGCTGTAGACCAGTCGACAGTGCCGTTTCGACAGGTGACGTTCGGGATCGGCGATGACCCATTCATTGTCGCGGCCCCGGCCGATGGAAAATTCGCCGCCGCGCACCTCGCGTCTTTCTGGCGCCACGTTGTCGGGACAGCGGATCATGACGAGCTTTAGGGTCACGTGAGGGCGCACTCCTGTAAGGGGAGGCGAACGGCAGCGAGGACCATCCCGACGTCACCGTCCGACCGGCAGGCCCCGATCGCCGAAGATTCTAGTCGGGGAACCCTCGGGAGGGCAATCGTATTTGGATTTGTTGGCGATTGGGCCATACTCCTGCCAATCCACTGGAAGTCGATCCCAACCATACCAAAGGTTGCAGATTTTCACCACGACACAATTTATTGATGCGCCGGCCAGGCGCTCTGTCCGGCATGTTGACGCCCCGGAAGGCCCCGGCCATCCTGTCCGAAAGTCACTCGACATTCGAAAGAATCTGTCGCCATGTGCCTTGCCCCGTCACCGACCATCCTGAGCACGGATGAGGTCGGCAGCGTCGCGCCGCCCATCTTTACCTCCGTCGGACAGGACGCTGTAAACGGCCCGGGTGACGTGTTCGTCATCCAATCGCTGCTGAACAAGAGGCTGCCCCAGCCTCACACCGACGTCGCCGTCACGGGCATCATGGACCCCGGTACAATTCTGGCGATCAAGGCGTTCCAGGCGGTGATGATGAACATGAATCCGCCGAGCGGCCAGGTCGCGCCGGGGAGCCCGACTTATTACGCATTGGCCGCGCGCCCGCTGGTGAACCGCACGCCGCCACCGCCGACGCCCTTTGGCCATATCGGAATCGTTCCCCCGGAGGTGATCGCGGCGGCCAAGGCCTCGCAGCGGCAATGGGGCGTCCCGGCCTCGGTCACTTTGGCGCAATGGATCGTCGAGAGCGCCTGGGGATCGGCGATGCCGCCCGACAGCAACAATCCTTTTGGCATAAAGGCACTCGAGACACAGCCGGCTGTGGAGAGCGAGACTCGCGAAGTGATCGATGGAAAGGTGATCATCACGACAGCCCGGTTCCGGCGTTTCGACAGCCTGTCCGAAGCCTTTGAATCGCATGGCAAGTTGCTATCGACGGGGGCGCCCTATCGGCCGGCCATGGGGTTGGTAAAAGATCCCGATCAATTTGCCGACGCGCTTACCGGCGTCTACGCCACCGATCCGCAATACGGCACCACCCTCAAGTGGGTAATGGATAACTATCAGTTGAAACAATACGACACTAAGGCTTGAACTCCTCAGGCAGCGAGAAGCCGCTTTCGCGCAGTTTCTTTTCCAATACCGGGATGGCCGTCGCCGTGTTGCCCTTGCTGCAATCGTCAAGCGCTACCGAGGCCTCGACGTCGAAACGCTTGCCTGGCCCGTTTTGGACATAGCGACGGTACATGGCGGCAAGCTGAGCGCAGTAGGCCTGCTCGTCGCCTAGCGCGGCGTCGGTCGCGGTCGGCAGCGCCAGGACGAACGCCAAAAGGACTAGAAGAACGCATTTCACAGCCCCTTCCTAGGCCGCGGGCGGGCGGTCGCGCAAGACGCAGCTTGTTGCTGCTCCAAGGCAATTTCTTCAGCGCCAAGATCACTCTCCTTCAAAGGAGCGACTCCTATGGCCACGGTCATCTGCGGCTTCATTGCAACGTAGGAATGGATCAGGCGGATCGCGCTCCCGCCGATGGCGTATCAGCGACGACCGGAGATTGGTGCGGCCTCAATAGGCTCGGCGTGACCGACACGCCATGATCGGCGCGCGTGACACGAAGGCCGGCACGCCGACATAGGGGCAATCCGCCAGAAGCCGCGGCTTTTTTGTTGTCGGCATCGCCGCATTGGGCCGACAGTGTGGGAACCGGCACGCTCGACGCATCAATGCAGCCACCGCTCCTCCCACGCCTCCTCGTCCCGCGTCTGCCGTTCTTCTATGGCTGGGTCGTACTGGGCTGCATCTGCCTGGCGGGTTTCGCGCGCCAGGGCCCGGCGGTGGCCGTGCTGTCGGTCTTCGTCGTGCCGATGACCGATGCGTTCGGCTGGTCGCGCACGGAGATGGCGGGCGCGGTGTCGCTGGGCGGCGTGCTGGCGGCCTTCGTCTCGCCGATGCTTGGACCGGTCCTCGATCGCCGCGGCTCGCGGCTCATCCTTTGCCTCGCCGTGCTGGGCACCGGGTTCGCGACCATGGCGCTCTCGCTCACCCAGTCGCTGCTCGTGTTCTACCTGCTGTTCTGCTTCGCGCGCATGAACTGGGCGGGACCGTTCGATCTCGGCCTATACGGCGCGTTGAACAGCTGGTTCGTGGCGCGTCGCACTCGCGCCACGTCGATTGCCACTCTGGCGCAGATGTCGGGGCTGGTCGTCATGCCGATCATCGCGCAGCTCGCCATGCGCGATGGCGGCTGGCGCAGCGGCTGGGTGGCGATCGGCGCGACCGTGTTGATCGTGGGCTTCGTGCCGGTCTGGCTGTTCCTGGTGCGGCGGCCGGAGGATGTCGGGCTGGTGCCGGATCGCATTGTCGCCGGCGCGGCCCGTGCCGCGCCCGAACCGCGCTTCAGCCGAGCCCAGGCGATCCGCACGTGGGCCTTCTGGCTGCTCTCGCTCTACACCGTGCTGGTCTATCCGGTTCAGGCCGGCGTCAGCCTGCATCAGGCGCCGCATCTGATCGAGCGCGGGATCTCGCCGATCGTCGCCGCCACGGTCATCAGCTTTTTCTCGGCCATGTCTGCCGTGGCGAGCTTCGGCGTCGGCTTCCTGCCCAGGCGCTGGCCGATACGCTACGCCATGCTGCTGGCGGCGGGGTTGCTGAGCGCCGGCTCCTTCGGTTTGATCGGCGTCGTCTCGGCGGAGGACGCCTACCTGGCCGCCGGCCTGTTCGGCCTGGGCATTGGCGGCATATCGACGCTGCTGCCGGTGGCGTGGGCCGACTATTTCGGACGCGAAAGCTACGGCGCGATCCGCGGCGTGGCGCTGACGCTGCAAGTGCTGGCGCAAGCGGTGGGTCCGGTGCTCTCGGGTGCCTTGCGCGACTGGAGCGGCAATTACACCGACTCCCTGTTGGTGTTCGGCCTCCTGTCGGCGCTGGCGGCCATGGCGGCGCTTGCAGCGCGACGGCCCCTCTCGTAGGCTCTGGACGGCCCGCTAGAGGCTGCGCCCGCTGGAAAAGAACAAGACGGCGGCAGCGCGACGAGGAAACAAACAGGCTTCGCGTTAGAGACCAAATCGTCGGGACATGCCTTTGCAGGGCCGGGATGACCTGTGGAAGGCCATTCACGAGCGAGCGAACGGGGCCACGGAGAGAGACCGCATGCCGCCATTGCTGGAGGTAAGGGGACTCCATACCGAGTTCAGGACGGGCGCGGGCCTGGTGCGCGCCGTCGACGGAATCTCCTATACGGTGGAGCACGGCGAGACCGTAGCCATCGTCGGCGAAAGCGGCTCGGGCAAGTCGGTCGGTGCGCTGTCGATCCTGCGCCTCATCGCCGAACCGCCGGGGCGCATCACCGCCGGCGAGATCCTGTTCGATGGCCGCGACCTGCGCCGCCTCACCGAGTCGGAGATGCGACGGGTGCGCGGCCGCGACATCGGCATGGTGTTCCAGGAGCCGATGACCTCGCTCAATCCGGTGCTGACCATCGGTCGCCAGATCACCGAGGTGCTGGAACAGCATCAGGGTGCGGATGGCCCGACGGCGGAGCGGCGCGCACTCGAGCTGCTCGAAATGGTCGGCATCGCCGACGTCGGCCGGCGCCTCAAGCAGTACCCGCATCAGCTTTCGGGCGGCATGCGGCAGAGGGTGATGATCGCCATCGCGCTCGCCTGCAATCCCAAGCTGATCATCGCCGACGAGCCGACGACGGCTTTGGACGTCACGATCCAGGCGCAGATTCTGGAGTTGATGAAGTCGCTGACGCTCCGCCTCAACGTCGCGCTGATAGTCATCACCCACAATCTCGGCGTGGTCGCCCGCTATGCCAGCCGCGTCAACGTCATGTATGCCGGCCGGATCGTGGAGGCCGGCAGCGCCGAGGCCGTCTACCACAATCCTCGACATCCCTACACCGTGGCGCTGCTGCGGTCGGTGCCGCGGCTCGATCTGCCGCGACGGGCGCGCCTCGATCCGGTCGACGGCCAGCCGCCCGATCTGACGAGGCTCGACGGCGGCTGCGCCTTCCGTCCGCGTTGCCGATTCGCCATCGACAAATGCAGCGAGGCCCGCCCGCCGCTGCAACGGCTCGACGAGGCGAGCCATTTCGCGGCCTGCTTCCGGAGCTCCGAGCTCCTCGCGGCGCAGGACGTCGCCGCATGAACGCCGGCGAGTCGGCAGCACCGCTCCTCGAGGTGCGCGGCCTCGCCATGCACTTTCCCGTCTCCGAGGGGATCGTCCTGGCGCGCAAGGTCGGCGACGTGAAGGCGGTGGATGGCGTCGACTTCATCATCAAACGCGGCGAAACTCTCGGCCTCGTCGGCGAAAGCGGCTGCGGCAAGACCACGACCGGCCGCTGCATCCTGCGGCTCGAGCGCCCGACAGCCGGGCAGATCCTGTTCGACGGCCGCGACATCAGCCGCCTCGAACGCAAGGAGATGGTCGCCCTGCGTCGGCGCATGCAGGTGATCTTCCAGGATCCCTACAGCTCGCTCAATCCGCGCATGAAAGTGGGCGACATCGTCGGCGAGCCGATCAAGGTCCACGGCATCGAGCCCGACGCCGGCCGCCGCCGCGCACGGGTGCGCGAGCTGCTGTCGGTTTGCGGCCTAGATCCCAAGTTTACCGACCGCTATCCGCACGAGATGTCGGGTGGCCAGCGGCAGAGGGTTGGCATCGCCCGCGCGCTGGCGCTCGATCCGGAGTTCATCGTCTGCGACGAGGCGGTGTCGGCTCTCGACGTGTCGATCCAGGCCCAGGTCGTCAACCTGCTGGAGGACCTGCGCGAGCGATTCGGGCTCACCTATCTGTTCATCGCCCACGACCTGTCGGTGGTGCGCCATCTCTGCCAGCGGGTGGCCGTCATGTATCTCGGACGCATCGTGGAGATGGCCGAGTGCGACGAGCTGTTCGACAATCCGCTGCATCCCTACACCCAGGCCCTGCTCTCCGCGGTCCCGGTGCCCGATCCCCGGATCGAGGCGACGCGCGAGTTCCGCCCGGCCAAGGGCGAGGTGCCGAGCCCGATCAATCCGCCGTCCGGCTGCGTCTTCCATCCGCGCTGCCCGATGGCGGTCGAGGGCTGCCGCGGCGCGAGACCCGCATTGAGGGAACTGCGGCCCGGCCACTGGGTGGCGTGCAGCGAGGTGCACTAGCGAGGAGCGTAAGCGTAGCCGGTAACAAGAAATGAAAAACGACTCGAACAGGAGGAGGCGATGTACGTTCGAACGGGACTATGGGCTGCCGGCCTCGGCTTGGCCGTTGCAATCGCTGCCGGTTCCGCCGGAGCGCAAACGCCGAAGCGCGGTGGAACGCTCACTTACGTCATACCGGCGGACGCGCCGCCGAGCTTCGACGGCCATCGCGAGACGACCTACGCCACGGTGCATGCGGCGGCGCCCTATTACAGCGTGCTCATCAGGGTCCCGCCGGACAATCCGGCGTCGACCACCGAGTTCGTCTGCGACCTCTGCACCGAGATGCCGACACCGACCGACGGCGGCAAGACCTACACCTTCAAGATCCGCGAGGGCGTGAAGTTCCACGACGGATCGAAGCTCACCGCCCAGGACGTGGCCACGAGCTGGAACTACATCGTGTTCCCGCCCAAGGGCGTCAGCAGCGCCCGCGTGAGCTACTACGAGATGGTCGACAAGGTCGAGGCGCCGGACGACACGACCGTGGTGTTTCACCTGAAGCGCGCCACGAACGCCTTCCTGCCGGCGCTCGCCGACCCCTATACCTGGATCTACAAGAAGGAGATCCTCGAAAAGGATCCGCACTGGTTCGAGAAGAACATCATGGGCTCCGGCCCGTTCAAGTTCGTCTCCTACGAGGTGGGCCAGTCGATCAAGGGCGTGCGCAATCCCGACTACTATCACAAGGGGCAGCCGTACCTCGACGCCATCGTCGGCATCTTCGCCGACAAGCAGTCGGTTCGCGTCGACGCGCTGCGCGCCGACCGGGCCGCCATCGAGTTCCGCGGCCTGCCGCCGTCGGCGCGCGACCAGCTCGTCAAGGAGGCGGGGGCCGACATCGTGGTGCAGGACAGCGACTGGAACTGCGGCAATATCCTGACACCCAACCACAAGAAAAAGCCGTTCGACGACGTCCGCGTGCGCCGGGCGCTGGCGCTCGCCATCGACCAGTGGAAGGGCGCGCCGGCGCTGGCCAAGATCGCCAATGTCCGGACGGTGGGCGGCATCGTCTTCCCGGGCTCGCCGCTGGCGGCGACCAAGGAGGAGCTGCAGCAGATGGCCGGCTACTGGCCGGACATCGAGAAGTCGCGCGCCGAGGCCAGGCGTCTCCTGAAGGAGGCCGGCGTCGAGGGGCTGAAGTTTGAACTGCTGAACCGCAACGTCGACCAGCCGTACAAGTTCGTCGGCACCTGGGCGATCGGCGAATGGAAGAAGATCGGCCTCAACGTCGAGCAGAAGGTCGTGCCCACCGGTCCATGGTTCTCCAACATGCGGGCGGGCACGTTCGACGTCGTGCTCGAAGCCAACTGCGCGAGCGTGGTGAATCCGCTGCTCGACACCGGCAAGTACCTGCCGGCCAAGGTCTATCCGGAGAATTACGGCCAGTTCGACGACGACAAATCGGTCGAGCTCTACGAGAAGATGCAGACCGAGATCGATCCCAAGAAACAGCGCGACGACATGCGCGCCTTCGAGAAGCACACGCTCGACACGATGGTGCACGAGATCGTCCTGCCTTACTGGTACCGGATCATCCTGGAGCGGTCCTACGTCAAGGGCTGGAAGATCAGCCCCAGCCACTACCTGAACCAGGATCTCGCCAACATCTGGCTGGACAAGTAGGCCGCCGGACGGGGAGCGGGGCGGATGTATCGCTATATCGTCAAACGGCTCCTGCTGGCGGTTCCCACGCTGGTGGGAGCCGCCGCGCTGGTCTTCATCCTGATGCGCCTGATCCCGGGCGACGTTTGCGTGATCCGGATGGGCGCGGGCGGCAGCCATGTCGATGCGGCTGCCGTGGCTCTCTGCCACCAGCAGCTCGGCCTGGACAATTCCCTGTTTGTGCAGTTCCTCGATTTCCTGTGGAGCTATGTCACCTTCGACTTCGGCAATTCCATGTGGTCGGGCAATCCGGTGGCGCAGGAGATCGCGCTGCGCCTGCCGGTGTCACTGGAGGTCGCGGTCCTGGCGACGGTGATCGCCATCCTGATCGCCATACCGCTCGGCACCATCTCGGCCCTCAAGGAGAATACCTGGCTCGACCACGTGGTGCGCGTGGCGGCGATCGCCGGCATCGCGACGCCCTCGTTCTGGCTCGGCATCATGTCGCTGATCCTGGTGATGAATATCACCGCGATGGCGAGCGGCAAGCCGTGGCTGCCGCCGATCGACTTCGTCCCGCTGTGGCAAGACCCGATCCGCAATCTTTCGATCGTGCTGCTGCCGGCGATCACGGTCGGCTACCGTTATTCGGCAGTGACCATGCGATTGACACGCTCGGCCATGCTCGAGGTCCTGCGCGAGGACTACATCCGCACCGCGCGCGCCAAGGGCCTGCTCGAACAGATCATCGTCAACCGTCACGCGCTCAAGAACGCGCTCCTGCCGGTGGTAACCCTGATCGGCATCGAGTTCGCGTTCCTGATCGGCGGTCTGGTGATCACCGAGCAGGTGTTCAACCTGAACGGCATCGGCCGGCTGCTCGTCCAGGCGGTGCAGAATCAGGACAATGTTCTTGCCCAGGCCCTGGTGATGCTGGTTGTCATCATCTTCGTCGTGACCAACCTCGTGATCGACGTGCTGTACGCCTGGCTCGATCCGCGCATCCGCTTCTCGTGATGGACCCGGAATGACCGTCGTCGCGCCCAACCCGGCCAAGGTGCTTAGCGAAGAGACGCTGGTGCGCGAGCGCACGCCTTTGCACCTCGCGCTCGACTTCTGCCGACGCAAGCCGCTCGGCACCCTGGGTCTGGTGATCGTGCTGGTCATCATGGCGGCCGGCATATGCGCCGACTGGATCGCGCCGTTCGACCCCGAGGAAAACGACTTCAATGCCATGATGCAGGCGCCCAGCCTCGTGCATCTGTTCGGGACTGATCAGTTCGGCCGCGACATCTTCTCGCGTCTGGTGTTCGGCGCGCGCACCGCCATGCTGGTCGGCTTCGGCTCCGCCGTCGGCGGTGGCCTGATCGGCCTGGTGCTGGGCGTCGCCAGCGCCTATTTCGGCGGCTGGTTCGACCTGGTCTTCCAGCGCGTGCTCGATGTGCTGATGGCGTTTCCGCTGATCATCCTGGCGTTGGCCGTGGTGTCGGTGTTCGGCACCGGCGTCTTCAACGTCATGATCGCCATCACCATCCCGCTCATTCCCCGCTGCGGCCGCGTGGTGCGGGCAAGCGCCCTTGCCGTGCGCGAAGTGCCCTATGTCGATGCCGCCCGCGCCCTAGGCTTCGGCCATGCCCGCATCATCCTGCGCCACATGGTGCCCAACGTCGTGGCGCCGTTCTTGATCCTGCTCTCGGCCTTCGTCGGCCAGGCGATCCTGGCCGAGGCCGGCTTGTCCTACCTCGGGCTCGGCGTGCAGGAGCCGGTCGCCGCGTGGGGCCTGATGCTGCAGGGCAGCGCCGAGGATTACGCCACCACGGCGCCGTGGATCGCCATCTTCCCGGGCCTCGCCATTGTGTTTACCGTGCTCGGGATCAGCCTGTTCGGCGACGCGCTCCGCGACGCCATCGACCCCAAGCTGCGCGACAGGTAGTCTGCGTGCCGCAGTCGCGGCCCTAGCCCGGAGCTCGGTTGGCCGGCGCGAAGGTGCCGTGCAGCGAGTACGGCACGTGGTGCTTGAGCGGCGCCACGAAGAGCGGTCGTGCCGCGAGGTCGCGCGCGTCGAGGCCGACGATGTCGGTGCGCTGGCGGGCCGCGTCGAAGACCAGGGTTACCACCACGCCATCGTCCTCCGCACCGCGCGGATTGCCGGCGGTGAACAAGGGCTCGCCGGGATAGCCGCCCGGACCGAAATCGTGCCGCGCGACCGCGCCGGTCTCGAGATCGACTTTTGCAAGCTGCTGCTGCAGACCCTTCGCGCGGTCGGCGGGGTTGCAGGCGATGTAGGCATAGCGCTGGCGTTGGCCGGCATATGCGGGGTTGATGCAGGGGAACTCGTTGGCCGTGCCGCTGTCGTACGTCCGGCTCTCGACCTTGCCGGTCGCCAGCTCGATCCTCATCCGGGTCAGGGACGCCATGCCGCGGCTTGGCCATTGCGACTTCCAGTAGTCGCGCAACGCCTGCCCGATCGTGAGATAGTCGGGATAGCGAGCGAGGTCGAGGACCACGGCGCCGTCCTCCTCGAAGCCGTTGGCGAAGTGGAACTGGAAGAAGGCGTCGGTCTCGATGAAGCGCGGCTTGCCGCGCCCGTCGCGCGGGATCAGCAGGATCAGGGTCGGCCGCGCGCCGTCCCAGGCGAGCGCACCGTCGAAGCTGCTGGAGCCCAGCAGGAACTTCAGCGGCGACACCAGGATCGGCCCGAGGCAGAACGCCAGATAGTGCGGCGTCGCCACGAAATCGTGGTTCATCACCGGGTAGGGCAGCTTCACCCGCGGCAGGCGAGTCACGCCGCCCTTGTCGATGCGGTAGGGGGTGAGCGTGGTGCTGGCGCCGTAGTCGATGCCGAAATTGAACAGCTCGCCGGTCCGGGGATCGACCTTGGGATGGGCCGAGAAGGCCTTCACCTTGCCGCCGAATGTCTCGGGGCCGCGCGTATCGAGCGTGACCGGATCGAGCGCGAAGGGCGGGCCGCCTTCCCACAGAGACAGCAGCCGGCCGCCCTGCATGACGACCGAGGTGTTGG
>JABCYT010000048.1 GCA_013290035.1 Alphaproteobacteria bacterium | reverse complement strand
GATCCGGTCGTCGCCGCGCGCCGCCATGTAGGCCAGCGTCGCCGCCATCAAGGTGCCGCCGATGCAGTAGCCGATCGCCGCGACCTGGCGCTGGCCGGTCGCCTTCTCGATGGCGTCGAGCGCGGCGAGCGGGCCGAGTTTCATGTAGTCGTCGAAGGTCAGCTTGGTCAGGTGCTCGTCGGGATTGACCCACGAGACGACGAACACCGTGTAGCCCTGCTCGGTCGCCCACTTGATGAACGAGTTCTCGGGCTTGAGATCGAGGATGTAGAACTTGTTGATCCACGGCGGCACGATCAGCAGCGGCATCGCATAGACCTCTTCGGTCGCAGGCGCGTACTGCAGCAGCTGTATGAGCTCATTCTGGTAGACGACCTTGCCGGGCGAGGTGGCGACGTTCTCGCCGACCTTGAAGGCCTTCATGTCGGTCTGGCGGATGGCGAGTCGGCCCTTGCCGCGCTCGAGATCGGTCAGGAGATTCTGCAACCCCTTCACCAGGTTCTCGCCCTTGGATTCGACGGTGGCCTTGACGACCTGCGGGTTGGTCAGCGCGAAATTGGACGGCGACAGCGCGTCGATGAACTGGCGCGTGTAGAAGTCGACCTTCTTGGCGGTCTTGTCGTCGACGCCTTCGACCTGGTTGACGGTGTGCTGCAGCCAGCGCGCGGTGAGCAGGTAGGACTGCTTCAGATAGTCGAAGACGA
This sequence comes from Alphaproteobacteria bacterium, assembly GCA_013290035.1. Taxonomy (GTDB): domain Bacteria; phylum Pseudomonadota; class Alphaproteobacteria; order Reyranellales; family Reyranellaceae; genus Reyranella. The sequence continues at coordinate 10,349 of JABCYT010000048.1, read as the reverse complement.
CCTCGTCCTTCCACGCCGGGTCGGCGAATCGCTTGTCGCCCTTGGCCGGCTCGGCCACCGGCTCGACCGGCTGGCCCATCATGCGCTGGGCGGTGACCTGCCACAGCTTCATGTATTGCTGCCACAGTTCCATTTGCGCCTGAAGCAGCCGGTTGGGGTCGGCCATCATCTTGGCCGTGAGGTCCATGAAGGTCTGGGTGAGGTGCAGCGGGTCGGCAGGCTGTTGGCCGTCGCCCCTGTAGCGCTCGGCGAACTCCTGCAGCAGTTTCTGGCTACGCTCGGCGATGTCCTTGAGGGCTGTCTGCATCCGTTCCGATTCGGCCGGCGACAGTCCCGGGATGGCCGTTGGGGTCGGCGTCTCCGACATGCGTTTCCCCCTTCCGAATCATTGCCTTTGAGGCGTTTCTTGCGATATTTCCGGCAGCCCGGTACCATAGCTTGTGTCCGTCGCCCAAGCTGCCGATTTCCCTTTCATAGGTAGGCTGCGATAACAGACGGGTCAAACTTCCTCTCGAGCCGACAACGGCCAAGAACAGCGAAGGACAGCGGGTGACGACGATGCGGCGACCACGGGACATGACGGGCAGCTTCCGCCTGTGCCGAAGCCTGCTCGGCCTGTCCGCCCTTGCCCTCCTGTCGGGCTGCGGCTGGTTCGGCGGCGGCAACCAGCTCGACAGCCTGAAGGTGCGGCCGGGGGCCGACCGCAATGTCGCCGTCACGGGCGCGCTGCCGTCGGCCAATCCGGGCCGTCAGTACGACCCGGGATATGTCGCCACCGACGAAACGCGCACGCCGCGGGTGGGCTCGATCGTTGCCGCCAAGGGCGGCCAGAAGGCCCAGAAGGAAGCGGCCGACAAGGAGGCCGCTGAGCGCGACGCCAAGGATCGCGAGGAGCGCGAGAAGCGCGATGCCGCCGACCGCGAGGAGAAGGCCAAGGAGAAAGAGAAGGAGCCGGCGCCGACCGCCGCCCGCTCGTCCGTCCCGGGACTTCCCGGACGACCAGCAGCGGCTGAGCTTGGCAATGCCGACTCCAGCAGGACCACGCCTGTGACGGCGCCGGGCACGGCACCGGCGCCCGCGACGCCACCTGCGCCAACGCCACCCGCGACGACGGCGCGGCCGCCTGCGCCCGTCACGTCGACTCCCGTGCCGCCGCCGCCCGCGAACACGCCGCCCGCGCCGGAACCTCCGGCGCCGTCGCACACCGCGCTGCCACCGCCTCAGGATGCGCCCGCCGCGGCCTCGGCATCACCGTCGCGCTGGGCGCCGCCCGGCGGCGTCACGCCGGCTGTCGCCACGGCCGATCAGCGAGCGACCTTCACGGCGGCGAGCGTTGCGCCCGGAAGTGCGGTGCCGGCGCCGGCTGCGCCTCCACCGCCGCCGCCAGCCCAGGCATCCAGCCCTCCACCTGAAGCTGCGCCCGCTGCGACGCCCGCGCCCGTGCCGGCGCCGGCTGCTGCGCCAGCGCGCCGTAGCGATCCGAACAAGGCCTTCGAGCCGCCGCCTGGTTGGGCGCCGCCGGCCCGGGCTGCCGCGCCGCCGCCGGTACCCACACCATCGCCGGCCGCACCGAGCGAGGCGAAGGCGCCGCCGCCGGCGCCTGTCGCCGTGCCGGCACGTCCCGCCGATCCCAACAAGGCGTTCGTTCCGCCGGCGGGCTGGACGCCACCGGAGCAGGCGACGAGAGCAGCGGCTGCCGCGCCGCCACCGCCACCGGTGCCAGTAGCGGCCCCCACGCCAAGCCAGGCGATGGCGCCGTCGCCCCCGCCTGTCGTTCCGCCGGCACGTTCAGCCGATCCCAACAAGGCATTCGTTCCGCCGCCAGGCTGGACGCCGCCGGAGCAGGCGCCAAGGGTGGCCTCCGCCACGCCGCCACCGTCTCCGCCACCGGTGCCAGTAGCGGCCCCCACGCCAAGTCAGGCGATGGCGCCGCCGCCGGCGCCTGTCGTTCCGCTGGCACGGTCAGCCGATCCCAACAAGGCGTTCGTTCCGCCGCCAGGCTGGATGCCGCCGGGCCAGAGCGCGGCGTCGGCGCCCGCACCAAGTCAGCCGATGGTGCCGCCGCCGGCGCCTCCGGGTGCGTCGACGCGTTCGGCCGATCCCGACAAGGCGTTCGTTCCGCCGCCCGGTTGGACAGCGCAGCCGGCGACGCAGGTGGCGGCCGCCGCGCCGCCGACGGGAGCGCCGGTGCAAGTCGCGGTGATACAGTTCGGGGCCATGTCGGTCGAGCTCAACGGCAAGGACCAGGCGGTGCTGGCGCGCGTGGCGCAGGTCCAGCGCAGCAACGGCGGCAAGGTGCGTATCGTGGCGCACTCGGCACAGGACGCCGCCGGCTCGTCGCCCGAGGTCCTGGCGCGGGACAATTTCGAGGTGTCGCGTCAGCGTGCGATCGCTGTCGCCAACCAGCTCATGCGGTTGGGCGTGCCGGCCAACCGCATTGCCGCCGAAGCGGCATCCGACGAGGAGCCGGCCTACGAGACCAACACCGCCCGCGGCATCGCCGCCAATCGACGCGCCGAGATCTTCGTCGAATTCTAGCGCGCAAGGAAAAGAACCAATGGACGATTCGGAATTCCATCGGCTGAAGCGCCTGCCGCCCTACGTGTTCGCGGAAGTGAACGCGATGAAGGCGCGTGCGCGCGCCGCCGGCCAGGACGTGGTCGATCTCGGCATGGGCAACCCCGACCTGCCGACGGCGCCGCACATCGTGGCCAAGCTCGCCGAGGCCGCTGCCAACCCGCGCGCGCACGGCTACTCGGCGTCGCGCGGCATTCCCGGCCTGCGCAAGGCACAGGCGGCCTACTATGCGCGCCGCTTCGGCGTCGAGCTCGATCCCGAGAGCGAGATCATCGTCACGCTGGGCTCCAAGGAAGGTCTCGCCAATCTCGCACAGGCCATCACCTCGCCGGGCGACATCGTGCTGGTGCCCAACCCCAGCTATCCGATCCATCCTTACGGCTTCATCATCGCCGGCGGCTCGGTGCGCCACATCCCGGTGCCGGGCAGCACCTCGCTCGAGGAGTTCTTGCCGGCGCTCGAGCGCGCGGTGCGCCACACTGTGCCCAAGCCGATCGCCCTGGTGCTGAACTATCCGTCGAACCCCACCGCGCAGGTGGTCGATCTCGATTTCTACGCCGCGATCGTCGATTTCTGCAAACGGCACGACATCTGGATCCTGAGCGACCTCGCCTATGCCGAGATCTACTTCGACGGTGTGCCGCCGCCATCGGTGCTGCAGGTGCCAGGCGCGCGCGACATCGCCGTCGAATTCACCTCGATGAGCAAGACCTATTCGATGGCCGGCTGGCGCATCGGCTTCGCCGCCGGCAACAAGACGCTGATCCAGGCGCTCACCCGCATCAAGTCGTACCTCGACTATGGCGCCTTCACGCCGATTCAGGTCGCCGCCACGGCGGCGCTGAACGGCCCGCAGGATTGCATCGTCGAGGCGCGCAACGCCTATCAGGAACGGCGCGACGTGCTGATCGAGGGCCTGGCGGCGGCCGGCTGGGCGCTGCCCACGCCGCAGGCCAGCATGTTCGCCTGGGCGCCGATCCCCAGGGAATTCGCCGAGCTGGGCTCGCTTGCCTTCTCCAAGGTCCTGCTCACCCAGGCCAATGTCGCGGTCTCGCCCGGCATCGGCTTCGGCGAGCACGGTGACGCGCATGTCCGCATCGCGCTGGTCGAGAACAAGCACCGGGTCCGCCAGGCCATCCGCAACATCCGTCAGGTGATGGCCGACCCCGGCCGCGCCATCGATCTCTATCTGCGCGGCGTGGGCGACAACATCACCCCGATCAAGGCTCGCGCCTGACCGTATCCTGTCGTATCAGCCCGTCATGAAATCACCTCTCAGAATCGGCATTGCCGGCCTCGGCACCGTGGGCTCGGGCGTCGTCAAGCTTTTGGCCGAGCACGGCCGGCTGCTCTCGCTGCGCGGCGGCCGGCCGCTCAGGCTCGTGGCCGTGAGCGCGCGCCGCAAGGCCAAGAAGCGCGACATCGACCTCGACGGCGTGCGCTGGGAAAGAGATCCGTTGGCGCTTGCCGCCGCGGCCGATATCGACGTCGTGGTCGAGCTGATCGGCGGCTCGGGCGGCGTGGCGCGCCGTCTCGTGCAGGCCGCGTTGCGCTCGGGCAAGCACGTGGTCACCGCCAACAAGGCGCTGCTGGCCATGCACGGCTGGGAGATCGCGGCGCTGGCCGAGAAGCGGGACCGCATCCTCGCCTTCGAGGCGGCGGTGGCGGGCGGCATCCCGATCATCAAGGCGTTGCGCGAGGGTCTGGTCGGCAACCGGGTGCGCCGGCTCTACGGCATCCTCAACGGCACCTGCAATTACATCCTGACGACCATGCGCGAGACCGGCCGCGACTTCGACGCCGTGCTGGCCGAGGCGCAGGCGGCGGGCTACGCCGAGGCCGATCCGAGTTTCGACGTCGACGGCATCGACGCCGCCCACAAGCTCGCCGTGCTGACCGGCGCCGCATTCGGAGCGCGGGTCAATTTTGCCGGTGTCCATGTCGAGGGCATCCGTCACGTCACCGCGATGGACATCCAGTTCGCCGAGGAACTGGACTACCGCATCAAGCTGCTGGGCCTGGCGCGCGAGACCAAATACGGCATCGAGCAGAGGGTGCATCCCTGCATGGTGCCGCTCGCTGCACCGATCGCCCATATCGAGGGCGTGTTCAACGCCGTCGTCGTCGAAGGCGACTTCGTCGGCACCACGATGTTCCAGGGCCGCGGCGCGGGGCAGGGGCCGACCGCGTCGGCCGTCGTCGCCGATCTGGTCGACGTCGCGCGCGGGCGCCACATGCCAGCCTTCGTCGTGCCGGCGGCGCGTCTCGCCGACAAGAAGACCTCGCCGATGGATCGCCATCAGGGCGCCTACTACATGCGCCTGATGGTGCAGGACCGGCCGGGTGTGATCTCGGCGGTGTCGGGGGCGCTCGCCAAGGAGCGCATCTCGCTCGAATCGATGCTGCAGCGTGGACGCTCGCAGTCCGGCGAGGTGCCGGTCGTGCTGACCACGCACGAGACGGAGGAGGCGGCGATGCGGCGCGCGCTGGCGCGCATCGCGAAGTTGAAGGCGGTGGCCGAGGAACCCTGCCTGATCAGGATCGAAGCGTTTTAGACGGCGCAGTGAGACGCCGACGGAGGAAGCGATGGCTGATACGGGCAAAATGGACCGCAATCTCGCGCTCGAGGCGGTCCGCGTCACCGAGGCGGCGGCCCTTGCCGCCTCCAAGCTGATGGGCCGAGGCGACGAGAAGATGGCCGACCAGGCGGCCGTCGACGCCATGCGCACGACGCTCAATTCACTCGCCATCGAGGGCACGGTGGTGATCGGCGAAGGCGAGCGCGACGAGGCGCCGATGCTCTATATCGGCGAGAAGGTCGGCGGCGGCGGCCCCAAGATCGACATCGCCCTCGACCCGCTCGAAGGCACCACCATCACCGCCAAGGGCCTGCCCAACGCGCTGGCGGTCATGGCGATGGCCGAGCATGGCGGCTTCCTCAATGCGCCCGATGTCTACATGGACAAGATCGCGGTCGGCGGCGGCCTGCCCGAGGGCATCGTCGATCTCGACAAGACGCCCAAGCAGAATCTCGGCGACCTTGCCAAGGCCAAGAAGATCGACGTCGCCGACCTCGTGGTCTGCATCCTCGACCGGCCGCGCCATTCCGAGCTCATCGCCAAGGTGCGCGAGGCCGGGGCGCGCATCATGCTGATCGGCGACGGCGACGTGTCGGGCGTGATCGCCACCTCGACCGGCGATTCGGGCATCGACATCTACATGGGCTCGGGCGGCGCGCCGGAGGGCGTTCTGGCGGCGGCGGCGCTGCGCGCCATCGGCGGCCAGATCCAGGGCCGCCTGCTGTTCCGCAACGACGACGAGAAGGCGCGCGCGCGCAAGTGGGGCATTACCGACCTCAACCGCAAATACTCGATGACCGACATGGCCAAGGGCGACGTGATGTTCGCGGCGACCGGCGTGACCTCGGGATCGATGCTGAAAGGCGTGCGCCGCTTCCACAACGGCGCGGAGACGCATTCGATCGTGATGCGCTCGAAGACCGGGACGGTGCGCTGGGTCTCCGCCCATCACAATTTCACGATCAAGACTGGTCTGCCGAGCTGGGCATGATCATGATGGCAGGATGCGCGCGGTCCTGATCGCTTGTGTCCTGTCCCTTCTCGCCGTGCAGCGGGCGGCGGCGGAGGATGGTTGCCGTCAATTCGCCTGGCCGGTCGATCGCGAGCTCGAACTGTTCTCCGACGGCTTCGTGGCCGATGTCGAAAGCGACTCGGCGCTGCCCAAGGACGGCGTTTTCTCGCTGCTGCTGCAGCCGGTCGCCACGGTCCTCTACACCGTGGCGCCCGAACGCGGCCGCGACGACGGCCTGGGCGGCACGGTCACGCTCGAATGGATCTCGGCTGGTCGCTACCAGGTGACGCTGTCGGGCGAGGGATGGATCGACGCCCTGCAGAACGAGCGGCGCCTGCCGGTGCTCGCTTCGACCAGCCGCACCGACTGTCCGGGTGTCCGCCAGAGCGTGCAGTTCGAGGTCGACAGCCTGCCGCTCACCCTGCAGATCAGCGGCGCCACGGCGCGGCGCCTCAATATCGCGGTGCTGCGGGTGCGGTGAATCATGTCCACAGCCGCCTGGGCTATGGTGGCGGCATGCCTTCCGAAACCCGCGCGCCACGAGCGGCCTTCCTCGGCGTCGAGCAGTCGCTGACCGGCCGGCGCTGGGCGGCGCGGCTCGGTGACGAGCGGGCGGCTCTGGCCATCGCCCAGCGCCATGGCCTGCCCGATGCGGTGTCGCGGCTGCTGGCGGCGCGCGAGGTCGAGCTCGAGGGCGTGCCGGATTTTCTCGACCCGACGCTTCGCAAGTTCCTGCCCGATCCGCTGCATCTCAAGGACATGGACACAGCCGTTGCCCGGCTGGTGCGCGCGGTGCGCGCGGGCGAGCGCATCGTCGTGTTCGGCGATTACGACGTCGACGGCGCCACCTCGTCGGCGCTGCTGCTGCGCTTCTTTCGCGCCGTCGGCGGCAATATCGGCGTCTACATCCCCGACCGCCGGCGCGAAGGCTACGGCCCCAATGCGCCCGCCCTGCTGAAGCTCCGGCAGGACGGCGCCGCCGTGGTGGTCACGGTCGATTGCGGCGTGACGGCCTTCGAGCCGCTGGCCGAGGCCCGGCGCGCCGGCCTCGACCTGATCGTGATCGATCACCACCAGGCCGAGATCGCGCTGCCCGAGGCCATCGCGGTGGTCGATCCCAACCGGGTCGACGACCCGAGCCCGCACAAACAGATGGCGGCGGTCGGCGTGGCGTTCCTGCTCGCCGTCGGCGTCAACCGCGCGCTGCGCGAGGCCGGCTGGTACACTGGAGATCGGCCCGAGCCCGACCTGCGGCAATGGCTCGACCTCGTGGCGCTGGGCACGGTGTGCGATGTCGTGCCGCTCACCGGAGTCAATCGCGCGCTGGTACGCCAGGGACTGCTGGTGATAGCCCGGCGCGGCAATGCCGGGCTGGCGGCACTGGCCGACATCGCGCGCCTCAAGGAGACGCCCGGCGCCTATCATCTGAGTTTCATGCTGGGACCGCGCGTCAATGCGGGCGGCAGGGTAGGGCAGGCCGATCTCGGCGCGCGCCTGCTGTCGAGCGACGATGCGCACGAGGTGGGGGCGCTGGCGCTGCGTCTCGACGAGTTCAATGCCGAGCGCCGGGCCATCGAGCGCGAGGTCCTGGACCAGGCGATCGGCCGCATCGAGAGCCTCTACGGACCCGACCGCAAGGGCCTGCCGGCGGCGCTGGTGGTCGAGAGCGAGGGCTGGCACGTCGGCGTGATCGGCATCGTGGCGAGCCGGCTGGTCGAACGCTACGGCCGGCCGACCTTCGTGATCGGCATGGATGGCGATCTGGGCAAGGGCTCGGGCCGCTCGGTGCGGGGCGTCGACCTCGGCGCGGCGGTGATCGCGGCCCGCCAGTCTGGCCTGCTGGTGAACGGCGGCGGCCATGCCATGGCGGCCGGCCTCACGGTGGCGCGCAGCGCGCTGCCCGATCTCGCGAAGTTCCTCGACGAACGGATAGCGCCGCAGCTGGGTGCGGCGCCGGCGGTGCGCGAGCTCGGCATCGACGCAGCGCTTGCGCCGGCTGCCGCGACGCAGGAGCTGATCAGCATGATCGAACGCGCCGGACCGTTCGGCGCAGGCAACGCGCTGCCGCGCTTCGCGCTCACCAGCGTGCGCGTCAACTACGCCCAGCCCGTGGGCGAGGGCCATGTCCGCTGCACCCTGGTCGGAGCCGAGCGCGGCCGCGTCGACGCTATTGCCTTTCGCGCCGGCCAGACGGCGCTCGGACCCGCTCTGCTCGATCCGGCCCGGCCGGTCCTTCATGTCGCAGGGGCGCTGCGCATCGACCGCTATGGCGGCCGCGAGACCGTAAGGCTGCAGATCGACGACGCGGCCGCGGCCGCGGGCTCGGTTCTGCGCTGATCGGGCTTGCTTGATTTCGCCGGCTGCAGCCCCTAAAAGCAGCCGCTCTTTCGGCCTCGTCCCCTTCGTCTAGAGGCCTAGGACACCGCCCTTTCACGGCGGCGACACGGGTTCGAATCCCGTAGGGGACGCCAGCGCCTCACTCTTCAGAGCGCCAGATACCCAACAGGAAAAGCTTGCGCTTGCCGCGGTTCGGGCCGGCTTGTCGCTGGACGTCGGACAGTTCGACGCCGTTTCGGCGCATCCACCATCGGGCTGCCAGCCCTATTGCGATGAATGTGCCGAAGTAGATGGAGCCTACGACGAGCGCTCTCATGGGTGCCGCGTTTGGCTAGCCTTTCTTCTGATGAGGCGTCCCGATGTACGGAAATTCCCTGAGCGTGTCGGTGTGCGGCTTGAGCCCGCTCGGCGGGATGTCGCCCTTGGAAAGGAAGGCGAGGCGATGGTCGATGACGTCGTCGGTGAAGACCCGACCGTTGGGGTATTTCGCGGGCTTCGTCGGATCGAAGTTCATCACGTCCGGCAGAAGGCTGTCGGCGTCGATCGCCGCGACCGCTTCGGCTTCGGTGTAATTGCCGGTATGGCCCATCAAGTGCACGAACATGGGCGTCCAGCGCTTGCGATCGTTGATCGGCTCGCTGGCATTGTATTCGAGCTTGGTGTCGTCGGTGTTGAAGAAGCTGCTGACCGATGGGTGGCCGGCGCGATCGACATGGAGCAGCTTGCCGTCTTGCCTGACGCTGCATCGTCCCCAGACGCGGATCGGATACTTGCTGCCGAGCTCGCTCGTCGGCAGTTCGAACACAGTCGAGAACACGTTGGCCTCAGTGTTCGAATCGACGCCTGTCCAGGGAGCCTTGACGCCGACCTGGAGCGAGGTGAAGTTTCTGGCGCCCAGCGGGCTGTATAGATTCTTGATTCCATCATAGTCGAAGAAGAATGCGTCGCTGCGACTGCCGGTGAAGACAGTGTAGTTGCCGGCCTTCATGATGTTGGGCCTGGGGCCGAAGGAGACCTCGCCGTTGGCGATGATCTTCGTGCCGACCGCTTCGACCGAGCGGGCTTCGGCGCCCTTGGCGACGAAGACGTTGACGGTCTGCTTGCCGTTCTGCGGCGGGGCGAACACGTAGCTGACGGCGATGTCGGCCAGCAGGTCGCCGTCGGTGTCGATGTTGAGCCGATAGATGGCGTCGGGGTGGAGCGCATCGGCATTGGGGTTTGCATTGAGGATGATTACGGTCCTCGCCGGATCCGCGGGTGACTGGAAGACGTAGAGATCGCAAAGGTCGAGTCGTTGATCGCCGAGCGGCGGCCCGAGGCTCAGTCCAGTGAAATGGTTCGACATTGTTCTCTCCTGGGGAAGACAGAAGCGACCTTTGCTCAATACGGTAGCAATAAGTCGTTGCTTTCAACTTCGAATCTTATCCATCGAGAAGGCCGGGACAAGTCTTTTAACCGAAACACACGGCGTCGTGGCAGCCCGTTACTTTGGCGCGGCGGCCGACGGATGGAACAGCTGCTCTCCCTGGACGGCATAGGCGCCGATGGCCGACTGTCCGGTCGGTGAAACGAGCCAATCCCTGAGGCGACGCGCAGCCTCGTGCTTGGCGTCGGGGTGCTTCACCGGATCGAGCAGGATCACGTCGTAGCGGTTCACCAAGCCAGGATCGCCGTCGACAAGGATCTTGAGATCCGCCTTGTTGGCGAAATTTAACCAGGTCCCGCGGTCGGTCAGCGTATAGGCGTTCATGCCGGCGGCCGCGTTGAGCGCGGCGCCCATGCCGCCGCCGATGTCGCGGTACCAGGCATCGCCGGTGGCGTAGGACGGTTTCAAACCGATGGCG
>JABCYT010000047.1 GCA_013290035.1 Alphaproteobacteria bacterium | reverse complement strand
GACCCTCATGCGCCGGCTCTCATGCGCCGACCCTCATGCGCCGAAGAGGCGTCGCACGTCGATGACCCGCGACAGTGCCCACAGCGCGCCCAGCACCGAGATCATCAGGGTCGCCGCCAGCATGGTGCCCAGCCCCCAGCGCAAGGTGTCGTTGATCTGGATGGCGACATATTCGGCGATCATCAGCACCTTGCCGCCGCCCAGCAGCGCCGGCGTGACGAAGAAGCCCAGCGACAGGATGAACACCAGGGTGCCGGCGCCGATCAGGCCGGGCCGGGTGAGCGGCAGGAAGACCATGCGGAAGGCCTGGCCGCGGCTCGCCCCCAGGCTGCGCGCCGCGGCGACCAGGCCGGTATCGATGCCCAGCATGTTGGCGTAGAGCGTGAGGATGGCGTAGGGCAGCATGACGTGGACCATGCCGATCAGCACGCCGGTCTCGTTGCGCACCAGGGCCAACGGCTCGTCGATCAGGCCGGCATCGATCAGCAGGTCGTTCAGCACGCCCTGGCTGCCCAGCAAGGTCAGCCAGGCGAAGGAGCGCACCAGCACCGAGATCCAGAACGGCAGCAGCACGCAGAACAGCATGATGCGCTGCCGCCGCGAGGTCGCCGCGCGCATGGCGTAGGCCACGAGGTAGCCCAGCAGCAGCGCCGACACGGTGGTGATGGCGGCGATGCGGAGCGTCGTGATCAGCGTTCTCTGCACCGAGGCGCTGGTGAACAGCAGCGCATAATTGTCGAGGCCGGGCCTGGGATCGGTGACGCTGGTCAGCAGCACATCGGCCAGCGGCACGAGGTAGAGCGCCACCAGCATCAGCACGGCCGGCAGCAGGATCAGCCAGTAGGCAAGCTGGGCGCGGGCTCGACGCTCAGGGAACGAGGGCACGACAATCCTCCGTCCGCCAGCCGATCTCGACCGGGGTGCCCGGCTCGAGCATGTCTTGTCCCGCGGCGTTGGGCAGTTTCAGCACGAAGTCATCCCGCCCCAGCGCCGCCAGCCGCACGCGCACCTGATCGCCCAGGAACGTCGCTTCGACGACGCGCGCCGGGAAGCGATTGGCGCAGTCTTTTGCCGCCGCGCCCAGCGCCACCTTCTCCGGCCGCAACACCAGATCGACCTTGCCGCCGGCGGCGCAGGCGCCGACGGCCGTGGCGACGATCGTCTCGCCCCCCGGCAAGGTCGCCGCGCACTGCCCGCCGTCGCGACGCTCGACCGTGGCGGCAAGCGCGTTGCTCTCGCCCAGGAACTGGGCGACGAACAGCGAGTCCGGCTCCTCGTAGAGCCGGCGCGGCTCGGCGACCTGGCGCAGCTTGCCGGTGCTGAAGACGGCGACCCGATCGGACATGGTCATCGCCTCGACCTGGTCGTGCGTGACATAGACCATGGTGACGCCCAGCCGCTGGTGGAGGTGCTTCAGCTCGTATTGCATCTGCTCGCGCAGCTGGCGGTCGAGCGCGCCCAGCGGCTCGTCGAGCAGCACGAGCCGCGGCTCGAAGACCAGCGCGCGGGCGACGGCGACCCGTTGCTGCTGGCCGCCCGAGAGCTGCTGCGTGCGGCGGTCGGCGAGGCCCTCCAGCCGCACCATCGCCAGCGCGCGCGCCACCTTTTGCGCGATCTCGGCGCGCGGCAGGCGACGCACCGTGAGCGGAAAGGCGATGTTCTCGCCCACGCTCATGTTGGGAAACAGCGCGTAGTTCTGGAACACCATGCCGATGCCGCGCTTCTCGACCGGCACTCCCGTGACATCCTCGCCGGCCACGAAGATGCGCCCGCGGCTCGGCTGCTCGAAGCCCGCCAGCATGGTGAGCGTGGTCGTCTTGCCCGACCCCGAGGGGCCGAGCAAGGTCAGGAACTCGCCGGCCTCGACCGCGAGGTCGAGGGCGCGCACGGCGTCGACCTTGCCGTCGTAGCTCTTGCTGACATCGATGAACCGGACGAACGGTTCCGGACTAGCCGCGCTCATGCATCGACAATGGGGAGGACCTTTCGGCGCTGTCGAGCGAATTCCGTGCCAGACCTTTCAGGTCGTTGCGACCCGCCCGGCGCGCGGCTGTTGCGAGAACAATATCGTCTGAAATTTGCTTGGAAATTCAACGGCCGAAACGGCCTAACCCCCGTCACTGGTGCTTACTTATTCCGATCTTCGTTGTTCCAATTTCTACTAAACTATTACTTGACTTATGCTTAAGTACGCCATATAACTCTCTCGCCCGGCCAGGCTATCGGGACGGGGAGTTTTTGGCCATATGCGATGGAATCGAAGAAGGAGGAAAGACCCCCGTCACTTGTCGTCATTGAGTTCGCTCACGCGCGCCAGCAGAAGCCCGCCGCTGCGCTCGGCGAAGTCGATCAGCAGCTTCAGCTCCTCCTTGCTGTAGCCCGCGAGCAGCGCCTGCATCGCTTTCTCCAGCGGCGCGTAGAGCGCCGCGATGGGGCCGATCCTGTCCTCGCGCACGCGCACCAGGACCTTGCGACGGTCGGCCGGATCGGCCGCGCGTTCGACCAGTCCCAGACGCTCCAGGCGATCGATCAGGGCCGTCACCGCGCCGCTGGTGAGGCCGGTATGGCGGGCGATCTCGCCCGCGGTCGAGGGGCCGCTCATCAGGATGAGATCGAGGCATTCGAGATCGGTCGAATTGACGCCGACCCGCCGCGCGACCGTCTGGCCATGCAGCACGCCCGCCGCCGAGGAGCGGCGCAGCGCCAGCATCAGCCGCCCGGCCAGCGTCTGCTTTGCCGCTTGACTCGTTCTCTTGATCGTCATATTTCTTCATTACTAAGATAACTAGCTATCAAGATAATGGCATATCATCATCGACCCGCCAAGGAGCAAGCCATGAGCCTCAGCACCTCTTCTTCTTCGTCCGACCGCTACGACCCGCTCGCCCGCCCCGCCATGGAAGCGGCCATGGCGTGGCACGGCTGGGGCTCGCCGGTCGGGCTGGCCATCCTGCTGGTCGGCGCCGGCGCCTGCGCCGTGCTGCTGCGCTTCGCCGTGCTCGGCTTCTGACTAGCTGCTCTCGCTCGACAGCACCTCGCCGAACAGCTTCCACGTCTCGCCGTCGAAGCGCGCCAGCTGGACCGACTGGATGGGATAGAAGTCGGTCGGGCTGGTGTTGATCTTGATGCCGGGCAGCAGGATCGGCACCACGAGGTCGTGCATGCTGGCGGCCTGCTTCATCAGGTTGGCGCGCGTGAGGTTGTCGCCGCATTCGGTCAGCACGTGGCGCATGGTCGCCGACACCGAGTAGGCATAGGTGTACGAGGCGTCCGACATGTTGCCTTGCGGCAGGTACTTCTCCATCCACGCCTTCCATTCGAGGAAGTCCGGCGCGGTCGCCCATTGCGGGTCGGTCGGATCCTTGAGGTAGGCGGCGGTGATGATGTCCTTGCTGTTGTCGAGGCCCGCGGGCTTCAGGGTCGATGCGACGGAAGCCGCGACGTTGGCGAGGTAATGGGCGGGCTTCCAGCCGAGATCGGCGACCTTGCGGATCGCCTGGGCCGCGGCCTTGGGGGCCGCGTCGTTGAAGAACACGTCGGCGCCAGAATCCTTGAGCTGGATGATCTGGCTGTCGACCGTAGGGTCGGTGACCTCGTAGCTCGCCGTCTTGATCAGGAACTTGTCCTTGTCCTTGCCGAAGCCTGCGATGAATCCGTTGAGGTAGTCTTTCCCGGAATCGTCGTTCTGATAGAGCATCGCGACCTTGGCCTTGGGATGATTGGCCATGATGTGCTTGGCGTAGATCGCGGCCTCGGTGGCGTAGTCGGGCTGCCAGCCCATGGTCCAGGGAAACTCCTTGGGATTGCCCCACTTGGACGCGCCGGTCGCGACGAAGAGTTGCGGCACCTTCTTCTGGTTGAGGTACTTCTGCACCACCGTGTTGGTCGGCGTGCCGAGCAGCTGGTAGATCGCGAAGACTTGGTCGTCCTCGACGAGCTTGCGCACCATCTCGACCGTCTTGGGCGGCTGGAAGCCGTCGTCGTAGGTGATGAAGTCGATCTTGCGGCCGTTGATGCCGCCCTGGTCGTTGACCATGTTCCAGTAGGCCGTGATGCCCTTGCCGATCACGCCGTAGGCCGACAATGGCCCGCTATAGGGATTGGTGTGGCCGAGCTTGATCTCCTTGTCGGTGACCCCCGGGTCGTACTTTTTCTGCGCACGGACAATGGCGGGAGCGAGCGCGAAGGCCGCGCCTGTGGCGACAAGCGCACGGCGTTTGATTCTCGACATGGCGAATCCTCCAGAAGCGCCCCGTTTCTCGGGGTCGTCGCGGGAGTTTAGCGGCTCGGTATGGCCAAAAAAGGCCGCCGGATGCGGCCGAGCCGCTACGCGGCCAGCGTCTCGGGCGGTGTGAAGGGCAGGCCGAGCGCTTCGGCGACCGGCCGGCAGGTGAGCTTGCCGGCGTGCGTGTTCAACCCGTTGCGCAGATGCGGATCCTCGGCGATGGCCTTGCGCCAGCCCTTGCCGGCCAGCGCCAGCACGAACGGCAGGGTGGCGTTGTTCAGCGCGAAGGTCGAGGTGCGCGCCACCGCGCCCGGCATGTTGGTGACGCAGTAATGCGTCACGCCTTCCTCGATATAGGTCGGATGCGAATGCGAGGTCGGCCGGGACGTCTCGCAGCAACCGCCCTGGTCGATGGCGATGTCGACGATGACGCTGGCGGGCTTCATCGATGCCACCATCTCGCGGGTGACGAGCTTGGGTGCGGCGGCACCCGGCACCAGCACGGCGCCGATCACCAGGTCGGCGCGGCGCAGGATGTGGCTCAGCGCATCGCGCGTCGAGAAGATCGTGCGCAGGCCGGGCATTTGCGCCGCCAGCCGGCGCAGCGCCTCGGCCGACCGGTCGACCACGAACACCGTGGCGCCCATGCCCAGCGCAATGGTGGCGGCATGCGTGCCCGACACGCCGCCGCCCAGCACCACGACCTCGGCCGGCGGCACGCCCGGCACGCCGCCCAAAAGCACGCCGCGCCCGCCCGACGTGCGCTCGAGATAGCGCGCGCCGACCTGCGGCGCGAGGCGGCCGGCGATCTCCGACATCGGCGTCAGGAGCGGCAGGGTGCCGAAGGGGGAGGTGACCGTCTCGTAGGCGATGGCGGTGACGCCGCTCTTGAGCAGGTCGTGCGTTTGTTCCGGGTCGGGCGCCAGGTGCAGGTAGGTGAAAAGCACCTGGCCGGCCCGCAGCCGCCTGCGCTCGGCCGCGAGCGGCTCCTTGACCTTCACGATCAGCTCGCTCGCCGCGAAGATCTCGGCGGCGTCGGCCGCGATCCGCGCGCCGGCCGCCAGGTACTGATCGTCGCCCAGCCCGGCGCCTTGGCCGGCGCCGCGCTCGATCATCACCTCATGGCCGTGATGAACCAGTTCGGCGACCGACGACGGCACCAGTCCGACGCGATCCTCGTGATCCTTGATTTCCTTCGGGACGCCGACACGCATGGTTTACGCTCAGAGCAAATGGCCGGCGCGCTCGGCCTTGGTGCGCAGGTAGTTCTCGTTGTGCCCATTGGCCGGGAAAGAGTGCGCCACCCGCTCGGCGACCTCGATGCCATAGCGCTCGAGCTGGGCGATCTTCTGCGGGTTGTTGGTCATCAGCCGCACGCGCTTGATGCCCATGCGCGCCAGCATGGTGGCGGCCGGCGCGTAGATGCGCTCGTCGGCATCGAAGCCCAGCTGTTCGTTGGCGTCGATCGTGTCGAAGCCGTCGTCCTGCAGCTCGTAGGCGCGCAGCTTGTTCACCAGGCCGATGCCGCGGCCTTCCTGGGCGAGGTAAAGCAGCACGCCCGAGCCCTGCTTGGCGATCTCGGTGATGGCGCCGCGCAGCTGCAGGCCGCAGTCGCAGCGCAGCGAGCCCAAGAGGTCGCCGGTGAAGCACTCCGAATGGAGGCGGATGAGAACCGGCTCGGTGGGATCGATCTCGCCGACCACGATGGCGAGATGCTCCTTGCCGCCGTCGCTCGGCCGCCAGGCGAGGATGCGGGCGTTCTCCGCGCCCTCGAGCGGCACGTGCGCCTGTGCCACCTGGTGGAGGTTGCGCGCGGCGGTCTCCTCGTAGCCCAGCACGTCTGTGGCATCGACGTAGATCAGGTCCTGCTCACGGGCCCAGGCGCGCCGCTTGTTGCCGTGATCGCGGCTGAGCGGTCCCAGCACGACGGCGGGCAGCAGGCGGGCGAGCTTGGCGAGCTCGATGGCGGTCTGGGCGATGCGCGGCGCGTGGCTGACCACCGGCCGCGACAGGGAGCGCAGGGCGATGTGGCGGCTGGAGCCGCCCGGGTGATCAGGCGGGTCGCTTTCGTGCGGCCGCAGGATCACGTCGACCGGCACGCCCTCCGGCAGGTCGAGCGTGATCGGCTTGTTGGTCTCGCCCAGGCCGCCGGCAATATGCGGCGGGATCTCCATGCCGATCGCCTCGGCGCGGCGGCGCGTGGTGATCAGCACCGGCGCGTCCTGGGCCAGGCCCTGCAGGCGTTGCAGGGCGAGCGGGCCGCAGGCCTCGGCGGCGACCACCAGGCCGGCGGCGCCGTCCTCGTCGCGCAGGACGACGATGCCGCCGCGGCGTAGTTCGGCCAGGGCGCGTTCGACGGCGGCTAGTGCAGTGGCGGTGCGAGAATGGACCTGGCTCGAGGGCATGCTTTCCTTTAGCACGGCGCGGCTTTTTGCCGAAGTGAACCGCTTTTGCCGCCGCAGCGTACCAGATAAGGTAGGCGCGGGACGCTCGCAGGTAGCAGCAGCATGTCAGTGAACAATCGTGGCAAGAAAATTCTGCTCGTTGACGACGATCAGGCGCTGCGGACCGTGCTCGCCGAGCAGCTCGACCTCTATGACGGCTTCAACACCATCCAGGTCGGCACCGCTGCCGAGGGGCTGGAAAAGGCCAAGCTGGCGCACTACGACGCTATCCTGCTCGATATCGGCCTGCCCGACATGGACGGCCGCGAGCTCTGCAAGCTGATGCGCCGCCAGGGCGTGCGATCGCCGGTCATCATGCTGACCGCCGCCGACTCCGACGCCGATACCATCCTGGGCCTCGAATCGGGCGCCAACGACTACGTCACCAAGCCGTTTCGCATCAACGTCCTGCTCGCCCGGCTGCGCGCCCACCTGCGCCAGCACGAGCGCAGCGAGGACGCGGTGATGACCATCGGGCCCTACGAATTCCACCCGGCCGGCAAGATGCTGGTGGAGAAGGGCGGCAAGAAGAAGATCCGCCTGACCGACAAGGAAGCCTCGATCCTGAAATACCTGTTCCGGGCCGGCGACCGGCCGGTGGCGCGCGACGTCCTGTTGAACGAAGTGTGGGGCTACAATGCCGGGGTCACCACGCACACCCTGGAGACCCACATCTATCGTCTGCGCCAGAAGATCGAGAAGGACCCGGCAAGCGCCGCCATCCTGATCACCGACCGCGGCGGCTACCGGCTGCAGCCGTGACGCGCCCGCGGCTTGCCAGAAGGTGAGCGGAGCGACATCTTTTTGGCAACCAGAGGGAATACCGGCCCGGGAGGGCCTGCCATGAGCACCCAGCGCATCTACGCCCTGCCCGTCGAGGTCACCGACTGGAAGTTCGACGGCGCCACCGACATCCAGTTCAACTGGGAATATGACGACGGCTCGGCCGCGCTGCTCGAACTCTACGAGAAGGGCAAGAAGCAGCAGTGGAACGCCAGCACGCGGCTCGACTGGTCGCTCGAGCTCAACCCCGACAATCCGATGGAGCTCAAGGACGAGGCGATCTCGATCTACGACACGGATTACTGGCGCAGGATGACCGAAAAGGAGAGGTCGTGGCTGCGGCGCAATCTGCAGGCCAACTCGATCTCGCAGTTCACGCACGGCGAGCAGGGCGCCTTGATCGCCACCGCCAAGATCGTCGCCACGGTGCCGGACATGAACGCCAAGTTCTATGCCGCGACGCAGGTGATGGACGAGGCGCGCCATGTCGAGGCCTACAAGCGCCTGCTGCATGAGAAGTTCGAACTCGCCTATCCGATCAACCCGGCGCTCAAGACCTTGCTCGAGCAGACGCTCAGCGACCGCCGCTGGGACATGACCTACCTCGGCATGCAGGTGCTGATCGAAGGCCTGGCGCTGGCCGCTTTCCAGGCGATCCGCGACAAGTCGGGCAACACGCTGGCCGGCGCGGTGAACGCCTATGTCATGCAGGACGAGGCGCGGCACGTCTCGTTCGGCCGCCTGGCGCTGCGCGACTACTATCCGCAGCTCTCCCGGGCCGAGCGCGACGAGCGCGAGGAATTCGTGGTCGAGGCGCTCTATTTCATGCGCGACCGCTTCAACCAGTCGGAAGTCTGGGAGCGGCTCGGCCTGCCGGCCAAGGTGCTGGACGAGATCCACTACAATTCCAAGCAGATGAACTCGTTCCGCGGCCGGCTGTTCAGCCGCGTCGTGCCCACGGTCAAGGACATCGGCCTGTGGGGCGAGCGGGTGCAGAAGGCGTTCGCCGAGATGGGCGCCATGGACTACGCCAAGATCGACGTCGTCGAGCAGCTCGCCAATGACGGCAAGGTCGCCGACGACTTCGACAAGAAGATGTTCGTCCACAAGGCGATCGCGGCGGAGTAAGACCGCACTTCACCTCCTAGTGATGCCGCCTTGGCGGCGCGATGCGCTAGCATTGCGCTCCATTCGCGCTTTCAAGGAGGATCGCCATGTCCGGGATGCTGCGGCGTACGTTTGTCGTCTTCACCCTTGCTGCAACCGGCCCGATTGCTTCGGCCTGGGCGCAAGATACCGTGCGCGTGCGCGGCACAGTCGAGGGCATGGATGGCTCTGTGTATCTCGTCAAAACCCGCAGCGGCGATACGGTGAAGGTGGCAGTTACCGACAAGCCGCTGTTCGTGGCGATGGTCAAGGCGAGCATGGCCGACATCAAGCCCGGCATGTTCGTCGGCTCGACGGCGATGCCTGGTCCGGACGGCAGCCTGCGCGCGGTCGAGGTGCACATCTTCCCCGAGGCGATGCGCGGCACCGGCGAGGGACACCGTGACTGGGATCTCAAGCCGCAGTCCACCATGACCAACGCCAATGTCGAGGCGGCCGTGACCGGCGTGAAAGGCCAGACGCTGACGATGAAGTACAAGGGCGGCGAGAAGACGCTTGTCGTGACGCCGGAAACCGTCGTCGTGACCTATGCGCCGGGCGACAAGGCCGAGCTGAAGCCCGGGACCGGCATCTTCATCGCAGCGGCCGAAAAGAAGCCCGATGGGACCTTGCTGACGCCGCGCATCACTTACGGCAAGGACGGTCTCGTCCCGCCGATGTAGGCCCCCCGATAGCGGCGCGATTCGTCAGAGGAACAGCAGCAGCGCCAGCAGGGCCACCGGCACCAGCAGCGGATAGGGCATGGCCGCCAGCAGCAACGCGCCTGCCACGGCGCCGACGAGGTAGCCTATCCAGGTGAGCGCCAGCAGCGGCAGGTTGGGCGCGGTGGGAAGGTTCTTCTTCTCGCCGGGCCACAGCCGGTCGAGCACGGCATCGGCGGTGCGTGCCAGGGTGCTGGTCACCACGACGGTGCTGATGGCGTTGCCGGAGAAGTGGGTGATGGCCGAGGCCTGCACGCCCATCGCCAGCGCCAGGATCAGCACCGCGGGTTCGGGCTCCAAAGGCAGGAAGCCGACGACGGCGAGCAGCGCCGCCTCGACCAGCAGGCACGCATTCGGCTTGTGCCAGAGTCGCAGCAGCAGGCGTGACAGCATGGCGCCCACGAAGAACGCGAGCAGCGGCGCGAGATGCTGCCAGGCGTCGGGGTAATGGCGCTGCGCGGCGGCGATGCCCGCCAGTACGGTGTTGCCCGTCATGTTGGCGGCGAACACGCCGCCCATGGTGATGTAGCCCACCGCGTCGGCGATGCCGGCGATGATCGTGAGGATCGTCGCCCGCACCGTGTCGCGGGCGGGGATCGTGAGAAGGCTCACACCACGTCGTAGGTGATCTCGACCTCCGGGCCGAAGCAGTGGCCCTGGCAGGTCAGGATCCAGTTGTTGGCGAGATCGTCGGGCGTATAGATGTCGTTCTTCGCCAGCACGATCTTGCCCTTGATGCGCTTGGCCGCGCACGAGGCGCAGAAGCCTTCCTCGCACGACGACAGCGGATTGAGCCCGGCGGCGCGCGCCGCCTCGAGGATGCTGAGGCCCTTGCGGTACGGCACCTTGTGCGCCTTGCCCTCGAAGTGGATGGTGATCTCGCTCGGGATCACATCGCCTTCGTCGGGTTCGATTGGCACGGCGTCGTTGCCCGAAGCCTCGAAGCGTTCGAGGCGCACCTTCTCGCGCGGCATGCCGGCGGCCAGCAGCGTGTTCTCGACCAGGGTCATGAACGGCCCGGGTCCGCACAGATAGGCCTCGGCGTTCTCGAAGCCCTTGAGGGCCGCGACGATCTCCGCCGGTTGGGTCAGGCCCTGCTCGGCGTCGAGATGATGGATCACCTCCAGCCGACCGTTGTGCGCCGCGAGCAGCGAGACGAGCTCTGAGTCGAAGATGATCGAGGGTTTGTCGCGGTTGGCATAGAACAGGCGGATGCGGCGTTGACCGGCCTTCAGAGCTGACTTGATCAGCGACATCATGGGCGTGATGCCGCTGCCGCCGCCGAACAACAGCAGGGGCGCGTCGCCGTCGCCCAGCACGAAGCGGCCGGCCGGTGGCAGCACTTCGAGCGTGAGGCCTTCCTTCAGCGCGTCGTGGAACCAGTTGGAGCCTTTGCCGCCCTCGACCCTCTTCACCGTCACCTTGGGCAGGCCGTCGGTCTCCGGCGCGCTCGACAGCGAATAGCAGCGGTTGAAGGCGCCCTCGGGGTGCGGCACCCGGAAGGTCAGGAACTGCCCCGCGCGGTAGCGGTACTTCTCGGCCAGGTCGGCCGGAATTTCGAGGACGAAGGAGCGCGCATCCGGCGTTTCCTCGAC
The DNA here is from genome assembly GCA_013290035.1 of Alphaproteobacteria bacterium. GTDB lineage: Bacteria > Pseudomonadota > Alphaproteobacteria > Reyranellales > Reyranellaceae > Reyranella. The sequence continues at coordinate 297 of JABCYT010000047.1, read as the reverse complement.
GATTTTGGCGATGCGCAACTTGTTGTAAGACATTGATAAATCCGAATTCAGAGGCCGTGCTATTTTCCTTGCGGACTCTCCTAGCAGAGTGTGATAGCTTCCGCCCAGAAAAATGAACGGAGCGTCATTTTTGCCGCTTCGTGGGGAATGGGACCGCGTTCAGCGCCAGGAGGCAAGAGCCAATGACGACGCAGAAAATTTACCAGTTGCCGGTCGAGGTCACGAACTGGAAGTTCGATGGCGCCACCGAAATCGCCTTCAATTGGGAATATGACGCCGGTTCGTCCGACCTGCTGA
>JABCYT010000046.1 GCA_013290035.1 Alphaproteobacteria bacterium | reverse complement strand
GAGCTACACGCCGTCGATCCAGCTCCTGCAGCAGCTTTCAAGCAACCGCATGTTCCCGCTCACCCTGGGCGGGCTCGACAGCGCGATGAAGGAACTGAATAAATAGCCCCTCTGTGGCTTTCCCCCTCCGCCCTTCGGGCACCTCCCCCGTCAGACGGGGGAGGTGGGGAGGGGGAAGGCTTCAGGCGGGGTCTCAATTGGGAGGAGATCAAATGAAAACCGGCCCGGCGATCGCCGACATTCTGAAGAAGGAAGGCGTCGAATATCTCTTCGCCTATCCGGTGAACCATCTGATCGAGGCCTGCGCCGCGGTCGACATCCGCCCCATCATCGTGCGCCAGGAGCGCATCGGGCTGCACATGGCCGACGCCATGTCGCGGCTCACCAAGGGCCGCAAGATGGGCGTGTTCTGCATGCAGAGCGGACCCGGCTCGGAGAACGCCTATGGCGGCATCGCCCAGGCCTTCGGCGAATCGATCCCGCTGCTGGTCATCCCGCAGGGCTATCCGCGCCGCATTTCCCACGTGCCGCCCAACTTCAACTCGACGCTCGCCATGGCGCATGTCGCCAAGCACAGCGAGCCGGTCACCAATGGCCGCGAAGTCGCCAACATCATGCGCCGGGCTTTCAGCCTGCTGCGCAACGGCCGCGGCTCGCCGGTCATCATCGAGCTGCCGGCCGACGCCTATGCCGAGGACGCGCCCGATCCGCTGGACTACGAGCCGGTCGTCGCCACCAAGTACGGGCCCGATCCGGCCGCCGTCGCCGAAGCGGCCAAGGTGCTGATGGCCGCCAAGCGACCGGTGATCTATGCCGGCCAGGGCGTGCATTGGGCCGAGGCCTATGCCGAGCTGAAGGAACTGGCCGAGCTTTTGGCCATTCCCGTCTGCACCAGCCTCGAAGGCAAGAGCTGCTTCGACGAGACGCATTTCCTCGCCCTGGGCTCGGGCGGCCGCGCCTATCCGAAGGCGGTCAGAAGCTTCCTCGATCGCTCCGACGTCATCCTGGGCATCGGCTGCTCCTTCACCGAGACCAACTTCGGCATCTCCATGCCGCAGGGCAAGACGATCATCCACGCCACGCTCGATCCCGCCCATCTCAACAAGGACGTGAAGATCAAGTACGGCCTCTTGGGCGACGCCAAGCTCACGTTGGCCGCGCTGGTCGCGGCCTGCAAATCCGCCGGCGCCACCAAGCGCGATCCGTCGGGCGTCGCGGCCGAGATCAAGGCGATGACCGACGAGTGGCTGAAGGAGTGGATGCCCAAGCTCACCAACAACGAGGCGCCGCTCAATCCCTACCGTGTGCTGTGGGACCTCCAGCATACGGTCGATGTCGCCAACACCATCATCACGCACGATGCCGGCAGCCCGCGCGACCAGCTCTCGCCGTTCTGGCGCACGACGAAGCCGCACACCTACATCGGCTGGGGCAAGACCACGCAGTTGGGCTACGGACTCGGGCTGGCCATGGGAGCCAAGCTCGCCATGCCGGACAAGCTCTGCATCAACGTGTGGGGCGATGCCGCGATCGGCTTCACCGGCATGGATTTCGAGACCGCGGTGCGCGAGCGCATCCCCATCATGTCGATCCTGCTCAACAACTTCTCGATGGCGATCGAGCTTCACATCATGAAGGTCTCGACCGAGAAGTACCGTTCGACCGACATCTCCGGCGACTACGCCGCCATGGCGCGCGCCTTCGGCGGCTACGGCGAGCGCATCACCAAGACCGAGGACATCGTGCCCGCCATCAAGCGCGGCATCGAACAGACCCGGAAGGGCGTGCCGGTGCTGCTCGAATTCATCACCTCCAAGGAAGTCACGATCTCCGTGCCAAAATAGGAGCGAGCCATGACAGTCGTCCTGACCCCGACCGCCGAATACAAGGTCTCGACCCGAGACGGCCTGTGGATGAGCGCGGCCGACGCCGAGAAGGTCACGGGCTGGGCGCTGAAACCCGAGGGCATGTGCCGCGACGAGCGCTGCGTGCCCCTGCCGGCGTCCGCGGTGAAGGGCGGCGACGTCGATGTCGAGGCCTTCTGGCAGAGACTGGGCGGCCCAGTGATCGCCAGCCGGGACGGCGATGCCTGGGCGCTGGGCGCACCGGCCGACGAACGCAATGCCGCACTCGAGGGTCTGCAGGCGCCCGACTTCACCCTGCCGGATGTCGACAGCAAGCCGCGCACCCTGTCCGAGCTGCGCGGCAAGAAGGTGTTTCTGGCCACCTGGGCCAGTTGGTGAGGCTGCCGCTTCGACTTGCCCGTGTGGCAGTCCCTCTACGCTGAGCTGAAGGACAAGGGTTTCATGGTCGTGGCCGTGGCCGAGGAAAGCCGTGGCGCCCAGCACGCGCGGCCGTGGATCGAAGAGGCCAAGTCGAGCTACTGGCAGCTGATCGATACCGAGCACCGGCTGAGCGATCTCTACAATCTCGTGAACGTGCCGCAGGCGGTGTGGATCGACGAGCAGGGCCGGATCGTCCGGCCGCCCGAGACGGCGGGCTCGACCGACCACTTCCGCCGCATGGACCTCAAGACGCGCACCATGTCGCCTGAGGACCAGGCGGAACGGCTGGCTGCCCGCCAGGCCTATCTCGACGCCGTGCGCGCCTGGGTGACCACCGGCAAGCATGCACTGCCCGCCGATGCGGCGCGCGCCGCCCTGCCCAGGGTGACGCCCGAGATCGCCGAGGCGCGCGCGCGGTTTCGTCTCGGCGTGTGGCTGCGCGACAACGGCCACGCCACCGAAGGCGACCGGCAGATGAATGCCGCGAGCGGCCTGCATCCGGACTCGTGGAGCATGTGGCGCCAGGCCGCCGACCTCGACGAGGTCGGCAAGGCGTCGGGCCCCGAGTTCTGGAAACGTGTGCAGGCGTTGGGCGATCGGCCGTATTATCCGCCGCCCAAACTCTAGGGGGCTGATGCGACTTCACTGGAACGATCTCGGCACCCCGCGCGCCGAGAGAGCCAACGGCCGGACGGTCGAGCTCTCGGGCTTTCCGCTCACGGTGCTGCCGATCGGCGGCGCCGCCCATTTTCTGATGATGGCCGAGCCCGGCTGCTGCCAGGGCTGCGTGCCCGCCAACCGATTGGCCGTGGTCGAGGTCTTCGCCGACCATCCGCTGAAGCTCGGCAACGGTCCGTTGCGGCTGATCGGCACTTGGCAGGTCTCGTTCGATCCCGACGGCTGGCGCTACCAGCTGTGCGGCGCCGAGGTGAAGCCGGGCGTCACGCGCCGCGCCCTGATGGCGGCGAGCCCGCTCTTCTGTCTGCCGGTGCCGGCGATGGCACAAGCCGCCGACGGCACGGCGATCGACATCCACAGTCACGCCGGCAATCTCATCCCGATGAGTTTTGGCCGCGGCCAGTTCGCGGCGGTCGCCGAACCGATGCGCCAGGGTGGGGTGTCGACGATCTGCCTGGCGGTGGTGGCCGATTCGCCGATCATCAAGCTCGCCGACGGGCGCCTGCGGCCCAGCCGCGAGCCGCGGTCCGGCGAGCTTTACGAATTCAGCCGGCGCGCCTTCGAGAAGCTGCATGCGCTGGCGCGCGAGCAGGGATTGCCGATCATCAGGACGTCGGCGGAGCTACGCGCGGCGCGGGCCAACCGGCCGTCCCTCATCGTCTCGTCGGAGGGTGCCGACTTCCTCGAAGGCAAGATCGAGCGTCTCGACGAGGCGTACCAGCGTTGGGCGCTCCGCCATCTGCAGCTCACGCACTACCGGCCGAACGAGCTCGGCGACATCCAGACCGAGCCCAGCGTGCATGGCGGCCTGACGCCCTTCGGCGCCGAGGTGATTCGCCGCTGCAATCAAATGGGCATCGTGGTCGACGTGGCGCACGGCACCTACGATCTGGTCAAGCAGGCGGCTGCGGTCACGACCAAGCCGCTGGTGCTGTCGCACACCTCGCTGACCGACCGGCCGGCGGCCTGGACCCGACGCATCCTGCCCGACCACGCGCGCGCCATTGCGGCAACCGGCGGCGTCATCGGCATCTGGCCCGTTACGGGCTATTTTCCCAACATCGTGGCCTACGCCGAGGGCTTCGCGAAGATGGCCGAGCTGGTCGGCATCGATCATGTCGGCCTCGGCACCGATCAGCTTGGCCTGGTCGGCTCGAGTACGCTGCCGAGCTATGCTGACCTGCCGCAACTCGCCGCCGCGCTGCGCGCAAAATTCACAGCCGACGAGACGGCAAAGCTGCTCGGCGGCAATTACCAACGCGTCTTTCAAGCCAGCCTTGGCTGACGGCATCACACCTCCGTGAAGCCGGCGCGGTCACTGGCCGGCTGCCGCCCGCTCGGATAGGGTTCCGTCATATTTCCAAACGACGGAGACCGGGATGGCTGTTCTCAACGTCAACGGCAAGGCGCTCAACCACAACGCCGATCCGCGCACGCCGCTTCTGTGGGTGCTGCGCGAGCAGCTCGGCCTCACCGGCACCAAGTATGGCTGCGGCATCGCCCAGTGCGGCGCCTGCACAGTGCATATTGACGGCGTGGCGACGCGCTCCTGCCAGGTGCCGGTGACTTCGGTCGGCGCCAAGAAGATCGTCACCATCGAAGGTCTCGCCGCCAACGGCACCCTGACCAAGGTGCAGAAGGCCTGGGTCGAGCTCGACGTGCCCCAGTGCGGCTACTGCCAGAGCGGCATGGTAATGGCGGCGACCGCGCTGCTTGTCGCCAAGCCCAAGCCGACCGACGCCGAGATCGACGCAGCAATGACCAACATCTGTCGCTGCGGCACCTACCAGCAGGTCCGCGAGGCGATCCACGCCGCCGCGGCCAAGGCCTGAGGGGAGGACGCATCATGACGATCCAGACCTCGCTCGGCCGCACGCCCCTCAACAGAAGGGGTTTCCTCGTGAGCGGTGCTGCCGTCGCCGGCGGCTTTTCGCTTGGTTTTTCCGTTCCCTTCGAGGCGGCGCACGCCGCCGAGGTGAAGGAGATCAACGCCTGGGTGGTGATCCACCCCGACGACAAGGTGGTGATCCGCATCGCCCGTTCCGAGATGGGCCAGGGCACGCTCACCGGTCTCGCCCAGCTCGTCGCCGAGGAGCTTGAGTGCGACTGGAACAAGGTCACCTGGGAATATCCGACGCCGGGCGAGAACCTGAAGCGCAACCGCGTCTGGAAGAACTTCTCGACCGGCGGCAGCCGCGGCATCCGCGAGAGCAACCAGTATGTCCGCGAGGGCGGCGCCATGGCGCGCGAGATGCTGATCGCGGCGGCGGCGGCCCAGTGGAAGGTGCCGGCGAGCGAATGCAGTGCGGCCAACAGCGTCGTCAGCCACAAGTCGGGCAAGAAGCTCACCTATGGCGCGCTCGCCGCCGCGGCCGCCCAGCTCGAGCCGCCCAAGGAAGTGAAGCTGAAGGATCCCAAGGACTGGAAGATCGCCGGCAAGCCGCTGAAGCGGCTCGACACGCTGGACAAGGTCACCGGCAAGCAGCTCTACGGCATCGACTTCACCATGCCCGGCATGCTGGTCGCGACCGTGCGTGCCTGCCCGGTGATCGGCGGCAAGCTCAAGAGCTTCGACGCCTCCAAGGTCGAGAAGATGCCGGGCGTCAAGAAGGTCGTGGCGATCGACAGCAACGCCGTCGTGGTCGTGGCCGATACCTACTGGAACGCCCGCACCGCGCTCGCCGCGCTGCCGACCGACTGGGACGTAGGCAAGCTGGGCGAGGTCCAGACCGAGACCATCACCGCCATGCTGAAGGAAGGCCTCGACGCTTCCGAAGCCTTCGTCGGCAACAAGGTGGGCGACGCCAAGGCCGCCATTGACAGCGCCGCCAAGAAGGTCGAGGCGACCTACAGTTTCCCCTATCAGAACCATGCCACCATGGAGCCGATGAATGCCACGGCGCGCGTCACCGCCGACAAGTGCGAGGTGTGGTGCGGCACGCAGAACGGCGAAGCGGCACTCGCGTCGGCGGCGGAGGCGGCCGGCCTGCCGGTCGCGCAGTGCGACGTCTACAAGATGATGCTGGGCGGCGGCTTCGGGCGGCGCGGTCGCGCCGATTACGTCCGCCAGGCTGTCCTTGTCGCCAAGGAGATGCCCGGCACGCCGGTCAAGCTTATCTGGTCGCGTGAAGAGGACATGACGCACGGTACGTACCATCCGACCACGATGTGCAAGCTGACGGGCGGCCTCGATGCCCAGGGCAACCTGGTCGGCCTGCACGTGCGCATCTCGGGTCAATCGATCCTGGCCGCGTTGCTGCCGCAGAACCTGCAGAACGGCATGGACCCCGTGGTGTTCCAGGGCCTGGCGCAAGGCGGCGTCGAGGCAGCCTACGGCTACGACGTGCCGAACCTCCTGGTCGATCACGCCATGCGCAACCCGCACATCATGCCGGGCTTTTGGCGGGGCGTGAACGCCAACCAGAACGCCGTCTACATGGAATGCTTCATGGACGAGCTGGCGGAGGCGGCGGGCCAGGATCCGCTGGCCTTCCGGCTGAAGATGCTCAAGCCCAAGAACGCCGCGGTCTTGAAGGCGGCGGCCGACAAAGCGGGCTACGGCAAACCGCTGCCGGCCGGCCATTTCCACGGTCTGGCGCAAATCATGGCTTACGGCAGCTATGTCGCAGGCGTCGCCGAGGTCTCGGTCAGTCCCGACGGCGTGCTCAAGATCCACAAGATTACCGCCGGCACGGATCCAGGCTATGCCGTCAATCCGGCGCAGATCGACCGTCAGGTCGCGGGCTCGTTCGTCTACGGCCTGTCCGCGGCGCTCTATGGCGAGATCACCGTCAAGAACGGCGCCGTCGAGCAGACCAACTTCGACAGCTACAACGTAATGCGCATGGACGAGATGCCCCGGGTCGAGGCAGCGCTGGTTCCGTCGGGTGGCTTCTGGGGCGGCGTCGGCGAGCCGACCATCGCGATCGCCGCGCCCGCGGTACTGAACGCCATCGCCAAGGCGACTGGCAAGCGGGTGCGCGACCTGCCGCTGATGAATCACGAGCTGAAGAAAGGCGCCTGATGCGGCGCTTGCTGCTGCCGGTGCTCGCCAGCGCCTTGTTGCTGGCGAGCTTGGCAGAAGGGCGGCCGGCGCGGGCAGTCGAGGCGCCGCCCGGCGCAAGCTCGTGCACCGGCTGTCACGCCGCACAGAAGATTCCGGACTCGGTGATCCCGCACATCGCCGGCCGCAAAGCAGCGGACATCGCCACGGCCATGCGCGAGTACCGGAGCGGCGCCTGGCCCTCGAGCGTCATGGGCCGCATCGCCAAGGGCTTCGACGATTCCCAGATCGACGCCATTGCGGCCTGGTTCGCCGCGCAGCCGGAGTAGGGCGCATGACGAGCCGGCGCGCGTTCCTCAAGCTCACCGTCGCCGCTGGCCTCGCGCCTGCCGTCGCCTCGGCGCAGGGCACGGGCCGCGTCGTCGTCATCGGCGGCGGCTTCGCCGGCGCCACCGCGGCACGCACGCTGAAGGCGCTCGAGCCCAGGCTCAGCGTCACCCTGGTCGAGCCCAACCGCATCTTCACGGCCTGTCCCTTCAGCAACGACGTGCTGGCCGCGATTCGGGAAATCTCGCAGCAGCAATTCGGCTATGACGGCGTGGTGCGCGCCGGCGTCACGCTTGCCCAGACCGCGGCCACCGCGGTCGACGCCGCCGCCAAGACTGTCACCCTGGCCGACGGCAACAGGCTTTCCTACGACCGGCTGGTGATGGCGCCCGGCATCGACTTCAGGTGGGACGCCCTGCCGGGCTATGACGAGGCGGCGGCCGAGAAGATGCCGCACGCCTGGAAGGCCGGGGCGCAGACCGTGCTGCTGCGCCAGCAGCTGCAGGCCATGAACGATGGCGGCCTGGTGGTCATCTCCTCGCCGGCCAATCCCTACCGGTGTCCGCCCGGCCCCTACGAGCGCGCCAGCCTGATCGCCTATTGGCTGAAGATCTGGAAGCCGAAATCGAAGCTTCTGATCCTTGATTCCAAGGACGCCTTCTCCAAGCAGCGCCTGTTCCAGAACGCCTGGCCCCAGCTCTATCCCGGCATCGTCGAATGGGTGTCGCTCTCCCAGGGCGGCAAGGTGACGTCGGTCGATCCCGCGACGCTGACCTTCGTCACCGATTTCGCCCGTCACAAGGCTGCGGTCGGCAATGTCATCCCGCCGCAGAAGGCCGGCGCCATCGCGGCCCAGGCCGGCGTCGCCGATCGCACCGGTTGGTGCCCGGTCGAGCCGGTTGCCTTCGAATCGACCCTGCAGCCCGGCATCCATGTGGTGGGCGATGCCGCCATCATGGGCGGCATGCCGAAGTCGGCCTTCGCCGCCAACGCCCAGGCCAAGGTCTGTGCGGCCGCCATCGTCGAGCTGCTGGCCGGCCGCAAGCCGGTCGACCCGATCCTGATCAACACCTGCTACAGTCTGGTGGCGCCCGACTACGGCATCTCCATCGCCGGCGTCTATCGGCCCGACAAGGGCGTGTTGGCCGACATTCCCGGCGCCGGCGGCACCAGCCCGCTCGAGGTCGTCGGCGGCTTCCGCTCCCAGGAGGCGCTCTACGCCGAGAGCTGGTTCAAGACCATCACCGCCGAGACCTTCGGTTGAAGCGATGGTACGAGCGGGCCCGCTCGCCGTCCTCCTGGCTTTGGCCGCCCCCGCGGCGTGGGCGCAGCAGGGGCCGCGAGACGTCGTCGTCGTCGAGGGCGATGCCATCCCCGAGCCGCTCGCGACCCGGCCGGGCGATGCGGCGCGTGGTCGGGCGATCGTCGCCAACCGCAGCGTCGGTCTTTGCCTGCTGTGCCACAGTGGCCCGATTCCCGAGGAGCGCTTCCAGGGCACGCTGGCGCCGAGCCTCGCCGGCGCCGGCGCGCGCTGGTCGGTGGGCCAGCTCCGCCTGCGCATCGTCGACGGCGCACGTCTCAATCCAGACACGATCATGCCGCCCTATTACCGGACCACCGGCCTGCGCCGCGTCGCCAGGACCTTCGAGGGCAAGACCATCCTGACCGCCGAGCAGGTCGAGGATGTGGTGGCTTATCTCGCGACCCTGAAGGAGTAGAGTCCGCGTCATGCCTTCCCCTCCCGACCGCCGTGCCTTCCTGGCCGGCGCCGCCCTGCTCACCGTGCTGCCGCTGTCGGCCGCGCGCGCGACTCCGGACGCCATGGCCGCCGCCATCAAGGAAGTGGTCGGCGAAGGAACGATCCGCGAGGGCAAGGTGAAGCTCGATCTGCCGCCGCTGGTCGAGAACGGCAACGTCGTGCCGCTCACCGTATCGGTCGAGAGCCCGATGACGCCGGCCGACCACGTCAAGGCGATCCACGTCTTCAACGAGAAGAATCCGCAGCCGCATGTCTTCAGCGCCCGCCTCGGGCCGCGTAACGGCAAGGCGGTGATCGCCACCCGCATCAAGCTCGCCGATTCGCAGAAGATCGTCGCCATCGCCGAGACCAGTTCAGGCGCGTTCTGGAGCGCTTCCGCCGACGTGATCGTCACCCTGGCGGCCTGCATCGAGGACGTCACATGACCAACGTCCTCATCAATGCGCCCAAGACCGCCAGGCCGGGCGAGATCGTCGAGATCAAGGCGCTGATCCTGCATCCAATGGAGACCGGGTTCAGGCCTGGCACCAACGGCCGCATCATTCCGCGCAACATCATCGAGCGCTTCACAGCCACCTGGAACGGTGCGGAGATCTTCCGCATGGAGATGTCGCCCGCGATCGCCGCCAATCCCTTCGTGTCTTTCTTCGCGGTCGCGACGGAGAGCGGCACCATCGGCTTGCGCTGGACGGGCGACCAGGGCTTCCTCGTCGAGGAGCAGGTCGCCATCGCCGTGGGATGAGAACTGCCTGGATAGCGCTCGGCCTGGCGTCGGTATTCGTCGCCACTTTCGCGCTGGCGCAGGGCGCGGCCGACAAGCGTCGCTCGGGCTACCAGGACATGGGTGAGGCGCTGCAGAAGATGCAGGACGACGACACGGCCAATCCCGGCATGCTGTTCGTCCAGCTCGGCGAGCAGCTTTTTGGCCGGCCGGCCGGCGCCGCCAATAAGTCCTGCGCCGACTGCCACGGCGCCGGAAGCATGAAGGGGGTTGCCGCCCGTTACCCGGCCATCCCCAAGGATGCCGACAAGCCAGTCGACCTCGAGGGCCGCATCAATCTCTGCCGTACGGCCAACCAGCGGGCCGAGCCCTTGGCGCCGGAAAGCCGGGATCTGCTGTCGCTCGAAGCCTATGTCGCGTTCCAGTCGCGCGGCCAGCCGATCGCGCCGCCGTCCGATCCGCGCCTGGCGCCCTTCCGCGCGCAGGGCGCCGAGATCTATCGGCGCCGCCAGGGTCAGCTCAACCTCAGCTGCGCCATCTGCCACGACGATAATGCCGGCAAGAAGCTGGCCGGCGTGACGATTCCGCAGGCGCATCCCACCGGCTACCCGATCTATCGCCTGGAATGGCAGGCGCTCGGCTCGCTGAAGCGCCGGCTGCGCAACTGCCTCATCGGCCTTCGCGCGGAGGCCTATGCCTACGACGCTCCCGAATACGTGGCGCTCGAGCTCTATCTGATGGACCGCGCCAAGGGCATGCTGCTCGAGGCGCCCGGGGTCCGGCCTTGAACGACGGAAATATTCTGCTGCGCTGGCCGCCGGCAGACGGATCTGCTGTGCGGGCAGCCATATTCGGCTGCCCGTTCCATTGCTGCCGCGATCCGCCGGCCTCTAGACTTCGCGCATGCTGAGCCTTGCCAATCAGTTCGTCGCCCGCGCCACCCGCTTCATCTTCGCCGCCCAGGATGAGCCGGCTCTTTGGACGATATCCGTCCGTGGCCGGGTCGTCGGCTCGCTGGTCTGCGAGGCCGGCCTCTGCCGACTCTCGTGGTTCGAGGGCACGGACCGGCGGCTCGCCAACTATGCCGGGCCGGTCGATGGCAATGTCGACGCCTTGGCCGAGACGTTGAGCGCCCGGCTGGGCGCCCCGGTACGCCTGGAATCGCTGCCGCTCTGAACCGCCTGTTGAGATTTCGGGCCCAAGGCCCGACAGTGCGGCGGCAGCTCTTCGCGGGTGTTTGAATCATGGATGCGATCGACAGGAAGATCGTGGCGCTCCTCCAGGAGGATGCGAGCCTTTCGCTGGCGCAGATCGCGCATCGTGTCGGGCTGTCGCAAAGCCCGTGCTGGAAGCGCATCCAGCGCCTCGAGAAGGCCGGCGTTATCCTGAAGCGCGTGGCGCTGATTTCGCCGGAATCGATCGGCATGGGGCTGACGGTGTTCGT
>JABCYT010000045.1 GCA_013290035.1 Alphaproteobacteria bacterium | reverse complement strand
GGCCTCGTAGTCGAGCAGCCGACGGTCGATGCGCTGGATGTCCTGGACCAGCGGGATCTTGGCGTAGAGGCCAGGCTCGGTCTTGGGTTCGCCGACGATGGCGCCGAACTGACGGACCAGGACCTGCGTGGTCGGATCGACCGTGTAGAAGGTCTGGGTGATCAGGAAAGCCGCAATGGCCAGCGCCACCAGCGCGATGATCGTACGGTTGCTCATCGCGTCGCTCCCTGTGCCGCCGGCGGCGGCGGCGTGCCGGGCAGCGGCAGGCGCGGTGGAGGCGGCGGCTGGTTCGACTTCAGCTCCGGCAGCGGCAGGTAGGGCAGAACGCCGGTGCCCGAGGTGTTCTTGTCGACCAGCACCTTGTTCACGTTGCGCAGCACCTCTTCCATGGTGTCGAGATAGAGACGCTCGGTCGTGATGTCCTTGGCCTTGGCCCACTGCGTGTAGACCTGGTCGAAGCGCTGGGCGTCACCGCTCGCCCGGGCGACGATCTGGGCCTTGTAGGCCTCGCCGCGCTGGATGATCGATTCGGCCTCGCCCTTGGCCCGGGGCAGCACCTGGTTGCGGTAGGTGTTGGCCTCGTTGATGCTCTTTTCCTTGTCGGCACGCGCCGCCTGCACGTCGCGGAAGGCGGCGATCACCTCCTGCGGCGGATCGACCCGCAGGAGCTGGACCTGCGAGATGCTCACGCCCAGCCCGTACTCATCGAGCATTTTCTGCAAAAGGTCCTTGGTATCCTGCTCGATGCGGCTGCGCCCCTCGGTCTGGGCATATTGCAGGTTCGACTTGCCGATGACCTCGCGCATGGCGGCCTCAGCGCCGGCCCGTACGTTCTCCTCGGGATTGCGCACATCGAAGGCATACTTGAAGACGTCCTTGATCTGCCACAGCACGGCGAACTCGATGTCGACGATGTTCTCGTCGCCGGTCAGCATCAGGTTCTCGCTCGAGGTCGGGCGCGGGCCGCGATTGTAGGGCGTGACGCGGTCCTGGCCGGCGCGGGCGCCGATCACGGTGCGGCGCTGGTCCTGGACGTTGACCACGACGACGTTACCGATCGGCCCCGGCAAATTGTAATGCAGGCCGGGCTCGACCGGCTTGCCGTAAGGCTTGCCGAACACGAGCTGGATCGCCTGCTGGTTGGGCTGCACGCGGAAGAAGCCGGTGACCAGCCAGATCACCACCGCCGCCAGCACAACCAGAACGACTCCCTTGTATGAACCGAAGCCGCCGGGAATGAGGTTCTTGAGGCGCTCCTGTCCTCTGCGGATGACGTCTTCCATGTCGGGCGGGCGGCGCGAGCCGAACGGACCGCCGCCACCGCCACGATTGCCGCCGCCACCCCATGGGCCGCCGCTGTTGCCGCCACCGCCGCCCCAGGGGCCGCCGCTATTGTTGTTCCACGCCATCGTTCACCTCGGGGCCGCTGGCTGCTCGCCCTCGGCGCATTGTCGCTTTTGATTTCACGTCGCGCTGCATATATGTGACGGCAGCAACACCCGCAATCAAGCGGCGACACAATATTGCGGCCCGGCGGAAACAAGCAATCATGGCGGAAGTAAGCGAATCGGCCGTCCGTAAGGTTCTCGAAACGGTCATCGATCCGGCGACCGGCAAAAGCGTCGCGGCGCTGGGCATGGTGGGCGGCGTGGCGACCCGCGGCGGCCATGTCGCGATCACCCTCGATGTCGATCCGGCCCGCGGCACCGCCCTGGAACCGCTGCGCCAGGCCTGCGAACAGGCGGTGCGCGCCCTGCCGGGCGTGCTGTCGGCGACCGCCGTCATGACCGCCGAACGCTCCGCCCCACCCCCTCCGCCACCGGCCGCGCATGGGCACGGCCATGGCGCGGCCAGTGCGAAAACCACCGGCGGCACCGGCCGCATCGACGTGCCGGGGGTGAAGCACATCATCGCCGTCGCCTCGGGCAAGGGTGGCGTCGGCAAATCGACCACCGCCGTGAACCTGGCGTTGGGGCTCGTGGCCAACGGCATCAGCACCGGCCTGCTCGACGCCGACATCTACGGCCCGTCGATGCCGCGCATGCTCGACGTCAAGGAAAAGCCGGAGTCGCTCGACGGCAAGGCGCTGAAGCCGATCGAACGCTACGGGCTGAAGACCATGTCGATCGGCTACATCGTCAACGAGGACACGCCGATGATCTGGCGCGGCCCCATGGTATCGAGCGCGCTCGAGCAGATGCTGCGCGACGTGCAATGGGGCGAGCTCGACGTGCTGGTGGTCGACATGCCGCCGGGCACCGGCGACGCGCAGCTCACGCTCGCCCAGCGGGTGGCGCTCTCAGGCGCGGTGATCGTCTCGACGCCGCAGGACATTGCGCTCGTGGACGCGCGCAAGGGGCTCAACATGTTCCGCAAGGTCGCGGTGCCGGTGCTGGGCTTCGTCGAGAACATGAGCTTCTACCTCTGCCCGCATTGCGGCGAGCGCGCCGAGATCTTCGGCCATGGCGGCGCGCGCGCGGAGGCGGAGAAGCTCGGCGTGCCGTTCCTGGGCGAGGTGCCCTTGCATCTCGACATCCGCACCACGTCGGATTCGGGCCATCCCATCGTGGTGTCCCAACCCGACAGCCCATACGCCCAGATCTACAAGAACATCGCCGGCCGGGTGTGGAAGCAGCTCTCCGCCAACCAGCGCGGCGCCCGCGCCGCGCCGCGCATCGTGGTGCGCTAGTCTTCCGGGACCGCGGGCCTCCAGGCCCGCCTCATGATTCATGAGCGGGCCTGGAGGCCCGCGGTCCGGCAAGACTAAGACCGCTTCTTACGCCTGACCGCAGCCTTGCGCGGTTGCCATTTGCCGATCATGCCGTGCACGCCGATCATTGACCCCGCGACCAGCTCGAGCGCCAGGAAGCGGCGTTCCTCGACCCAGCCGGGCAGCTGGATGTGGAGCGCCAGATCGCGGCGGAAGCCGAACTGGTTGTAATACTCGGGATCGCCGACCAGGATGATGCGGCTGTGGCCGAGCATGCGCGACTGGGCCATCGCATGCCACATCAGCGCCTTGCCGTAGCCCAGGCCGCGCAGCTCGGGCGCGATGGCGAGGGGACCCAGCAGGATCGCCGGCCAGCGTTCGTTGATCAGGATCGGCCAGTTGCGGATCGACGCCACCATGCGGCCCTTCTGGTCGATGGCGACGAAGCACAGCTCCTTGATCGGCTTCACGTCCTCGCGCAGGCGATAGACGGTCTTGTGCTGGCGGTCGGGCCCGAACGCCGCCTCGTTCATCGCCTCGATGGCGTCATCGTCGCGCGGCCGCTCGCGCAGCAGGCGCAGGCGTCCAGGATCGCGCAGGCTGGCGGGCCTAGCCAAGGTCCAGCGCCGCCATCAGTTCGCGCCATTCGCGCGGGTTGAGGCCGCTCGATTTCTGGTCGACCTTCTCGCCGGTGATCATGCGTTTCACCACGGCCCGCCCGGTCCTGGAGAGATGCGTGCCGCCCATGCGGTATTCCATGAAGGCGTCGTGGCAGATCGGACACCAGCGCCGGAGCGTATCGATCATCACCTCGGCATAGACGCGGATCTCGTACTGGGCATGGGCGTCGGCACGCAGCGACAGGAAATGCATGAGGTTGTGCAGGTTGGTCTTCCAGTACCACTGGGTATAGAAGCCGAGCGACAGGTTCATGCGCGCGAGCTCGCGCGCCAGGCCCGAGCGCTCCGGATCGAGCGGCTCGCCCGCCTCGCCCTCGTTCAGCATCTCCATGTAATGCTCGTAGACCAGCTCGGCGTCCTTTTTCAGAAGAGAAAAGACGCGCTCGGCCTCCTTGCCGGCCAGCACGGCGTCGCGGCCCTGCCGGTTGGCCTTGCTCTGG
This sequence comes from Alphaproteobacteria bacterium, assembly GCA_013290035.1. Classification (GTDB taxonomy): domain Bacteria; phylum Pseudomonadota; class Alphaproteobacteria; order Reyranellales; family Reyranellaceae; genus Reyranella. Next base: position 7,543 of record JABCYT010000045.1, on the reverse strand, counting down.
GCGGCGAGATGCTCGGGCTTGGGCACATAGAATTCGTTGTCGAGGATCGAATAGCGGGCGGAGTATTCGTTCACATTGGCGGTGCGATGGCGGATCCACTGGCGCGCCACGAAGATCGGCAGCTTCACGTGGTACTTGATCTCGCACATCTCGAACGGCGTGGTGTGGCGGTGGCGCATGAGATAGTTGATCAGCCCGCGATCCTCGCTGACCTTCTTGGTGCCGCGGCCGTAGCTCACGCGCGCCGCCTGCACGACGGCGGCGTCGTCGCCCATGTAATCGACGACCCGGACGAGGCCGTGATCGAGCACCGGCAGCGCCTGAAAGAGAATTTCCTCCAGGGCCGGCGCGATCGGCCGCAAGGTCGCCTGGGCAGCCCCGCGCGCCTGGTCGATTTCAGCCTGCTGGTCGGTGGAGAGGGGCATCTGTCGTTTATCCTTCGTTGGCCGCGGACTCTATGGGCGGCGGGCAGGCCCTTCCATGGGGAAAAGACTAAGCCGGCCTTTGCCTTCAAAAAGGCGGGCGGAACGCCTATATTGGAGAGGTCGGGAAACCGACTATGGCGATAAACGCCGCGTGGCATAAGCGTTTCGGACCCGGGGGCAGTACCCGGCGCCTCCACCATTCTCCTCCGCTTCTTCGGAGGCGGAGTCGATGGGGGCGAACCAGGATCGACGAGCGTGGTAAAGGCGCGGTTTTTGCCCGGTATGGTTCCGCCGTGACGGGCCATTCACAAGTGCTAACGATAACACCGTTACACTCGCTGCTGCCGCCTAAACAGCGGACGTAAGCGCGGTCCGGGGGGCACCGGGCAACAGAAGCCCCCCACTTTCCTTCGAACGATTTGCCAGCTATTGCCAGCGTTGACTCTCCCGCGATGCGGGCCGATGCTTTCCGCGAATTTCCGACAGGCCATGAACGATCGATTTCACTACGACGCTCTCGTCGACGATGCGCTGCGCAGCGTTGTCCGCCGCGTGCTGACGCAAGTCGCCGAAAAAGGCCTGCCCGGCTCGCACCATTTCTACATCTCCTTCCGCAGCACCGACCCCGGCGTCGAGCTGCCCGAGTATCTGCGCGCGAAGTATCCGGAAGAGATGACGATCGTGCTCCAGCACCAGTACTGGGACCTCATCCTCGGACCGGATTCCTTCGAGGTGACGGTGAGCTTCAACAAGCAGCAGGAGCGCATAAAGGTTCCGTTCGCGGCGCTCTCGGCCTTCGTCGATCCGTCGGTGCGCTTCGGCCTGCAGTTCGATCGCAAGGACAAGACCCAGGCGGCCGACAAGGCCCAGACGTCCGACGTGGGGACCGCCGCGGCGCCAACGCCGCTGCCGGCGCCCGAAAAGCGCCCGCCGCTCGCCGCGCCGTCCGGCCCCGAGACGACGCCGGACGCCGGCGCCGCGACCGCCGCCGCAGAGGCCAAGCCCGAGGACGCCGCTTCCAAGATCGTCAAGCTCGACAGCTTCCGAAAGAAGTAGCTAGACGCCACGCGCCGGCTGCGGCAGGGATGCCCGCCGCCTGCGAAGGCGCCAGGAGAACCCATGCCCGAGTTCCAGTTCCAGGAAATGTTCCCAACGGCCGCGGACACCACGCCCTACCGCAAGCTCAGCGCCGATTTCGTCGGCACGACCAAATTCGGCGGGCGCGACGTGCTGACGGTCGAGCCCGAGGCGCTGACGCTGCTCACCGCCCAGGCGTTCAAGGACATCTCCCATCTGCTGCGTCCGGGGCACCTCGCGCAGCTGAGCGCGATCCTCGACGATGCCGAGGCCTCGGCCAACGACAAGTACGTGGCGCTCGAGCTCCTGAAGAACGCCAATATTTCCGCCGGCGGCGTGCTGCCGATGTGCCAGGACACCGGCACCGCCATCGTCATGGGCAAGAAGGGCCAGGCGGTGTGGACCGGCGGCGGCGACGAGGCGGCGATCGCCCGCGGCGTCTACAAGACCTACACCGAGACCAATCTCCGCTACAGCCAGGTCTCGCCGCTCTCGATGTTCAAGGAAGTGCAGACTGGCACCAACCTGCCGGCCCAGATCGACATCTATGCGACCGACGGCGACGCCTACAAGTTCCTGTTCGTCGCCAAGGGCGGCGGCTCGGCCAACAAGAGCTACCTGCACCAGCAGACGCCGGCGGTGCTGAACGAGGCCGCGCTGCTGAAATTCCTCGACACCCAGATCCGCACCCTGGGCACCGCGGCCTGCCCGCCCTATCACCTCGCCATCGTGGTCGGCGGCACCTCGGCGGAGATGAACCTCAAGACGGTGAAGCTCGCCTCGACGCGCTACCTCGACGACCTGCCGAGCGAGGGCAATGACAAGGGCGTCGCCATCCGCGACCGCGAGATGGAGAAGAAGGTGCTGGAGCTCACGCGCCAGATGGGCATCGGCGCGCAGTTCGGCGGCAAGTATTTCTGCCACGACGTGCGCGTGATCCGCATTGCCCGCCACGGCGCCTCGGTGCCGATCGGCATCGGCGTCAGCTGCTCGGCCGACCGCCAGGCCCTGGGCAAGATCACCAAGGACGGCATCTTCCTCGAGCAGCTCGAGACCAACCCGGCGCACTATCTGCCCGAGGTCGAGCCGCAGCAGCTCTCGGGCGACGTGGTCTCGGTCGACCTGAACAAGGGTATGGCGCACACCCTGTCGGTGCTCACGAAGCACCCGGTGAAGACACGCGTCAATCTCACCGGCACCCTGATCGTGGCGCGCGACTCCGCGCACGCCATGCTCAAGGAACGGCTCGACCGCGGCGAGGGCCTGCCCGACTATTTCAAGCAGTTCCCGGTCTACTATGCCGGCCCCGCCAAGACGCCCGAAGGCATGCCGTCGGGTTCGTTCGGCCCGACTACGGCCGGCCGCATGGATTCCTACGTCGATCTCTTCCAGGCCCATGGCGGCTCGATGGTGATGCTGGCCAAGGGCAACCGCAGCAAGCAGGTCGTCGATGCCTGCAAGAAGCACAAGGGCTTCTATCTCGGTTCAATCGGCGGGCCGGCCGCCATCCTCGCCAAGAACTGCATCCGCAAGGTCGAGGTGCTGGAGTATCCCGAACTCGGCATGGAGGCGATCTGGCGCATCCAGGTCGAGAATTTCCCGGCCTTCATCGTCACCGACGACAAGGGCAACGATTTCTTCAGCGAGCTGAAGCTCTAGGCAAAGAAGAGCCCCGGCAGGTCGCCCTGCCGGGGTTCAGGCGGCTGTCCCGCGACGATCGATCCAATTCCCAGAAGATGATCGATCGCCGCTCCCTGAAATTCGTCACTAGCCGCGGCAGCCCTCCTCGCGCGCGCACCACTTGTCGATCCAGACATTGCCGTGGCGGGCGTTGATGACCTGCAGCCAGTCGTTGCGACAGCCCAGCACGCGGAACGTCATGTCGTCGCCTTCGATGGTCGTGAGCGCACGGCCCATCATGCCGGGCCGGTCGTAGACGGTGATCACGCCGTCGACCCGTGCGTCGACCGCCAGCAGATCGGCCGGTACCCAGCCATAGAGCCGTGCCGTGCCGGCCGGGCTGTAATCGTGGGCCGTGGCGAGCACGATGCGCGCCCAACCGTTCTGGCTGCCGGTGATGGTCACCGCTGCGCGCGCAAGATCCGTCGTGCCGCCGCGCCGGCCCGACAGCGTGCCGATCACGGCGGCCTGCGGCGTCGGGTCGGTGCGGACGGGCACCGCCTCGCCGCGCGGCAGCAGCGCATAGGCCTCGGTCGGCGTGCACGAACCGGCCTGGCCGGTGCTGGCGTCGACCGAGCGTTCGAGAACGGCAAATCCCGCAAGCACGGCTACCGTGCCGACAATGGCGCGAATCATCGTATTTCCTTCCCACAGTATCGGCGGCCGCTCCCCAGCGGCCGACCCCTTCACCCGCGGCGGTTCTAGCAACCGAGCTGGAGCGAAGTCGTGGCAGCGTTTGTATGAGTTGTTTCCGGGCGCACAAGGCCCGGAATCGCGATTCCGGGCGAAGATTCAAGGCTTTACCGGGATTCTCCACGCTCCACTTTCGAAATTCTGCCGGCCGTCGCGGGCTTCGCGATACACTTGGGCCATGAATCTCGCCAAGCAGCACCTCGACGTCGGTCTTTTCTCGACCAAGCGCGACGAGCAGCTGGCCTTCTGGCAGCAGACGGTGGGCCTGCCCTACGACCACCTGGGCAAGCTGGGCGGCGGCATGCAGCAGCACCGTCACCACATGAACGGCTCGATCCTGAAAATGAACCATTCGCGCGGCGCGCTGCCGGCGGCGGCGCCCTCGGGCATCGTGGGTCTCGAGATCGCGCGCGAATGCATCAGCGCTCCCCGGGCACTCGCCGATCCGGACAGCAACAAGGTCACGCTGGTCCCCAAGGGCCAGCGCGGCGTTCTGGGCATCGCCATCCTGCTCAAGGTCAACGATCCCGACCAGCACGATCGCTTCTGGACGCACGCCATGCAGTTCGAGCGCGCGGGCGAGGGCCGCTATCGCTGCGGCGATTCACTGGTCGTGGTCGCCGAGAAAGGCACCGTGGAGCGCAGCCCGGAGTGGCGCGGCCCCGGCTATCGCTACATGACGGTGCAGGTGTGGGATTGCATCGCCGAATATGACGGCATCCTGGCACGGGGCGGCGCCTCGGGCGGGGCGCCGCGCGTCCTGGGCGACACGGTGCGGTATGCCTTCGTCTGCGATCCCGACGGCAATCACATCGAGATCAGCCAGCGCGCCTCGCTGACGGGCGGAAATCTGTAAGTCGTCGTCGAGGATCTACTTCTTGCGCGCCTTGCGTGCGGCATAGCGGGCGTCGCGCGCCGCTTTCTGCTCGGCGAGGCTTGCCGTCTTCTGGCGCGTGACGCGGCCGGCACGCTCGGCCTCGAGGGCCAGCTCCTCGGCCTTGCGGGCATCGCGTTCGGCCGCCTCCTTCTCGCGCTCGGCGAGCTTGGCGATCTGCCGATCGGCCTCGCGCTCCTGGCGCGCGTAGGCCGCGGCGGCACGCGCCTCCTGGCGGATGGCGAACTCGGGATCCTTGGCCGGATCCTTCGCCCGCGCCCTTTCCAGCAACGCCTGCTTGGCCTTGGCGGCCGTCTCCAGACGATCGGCGAATGTGTCGTTGCGGCTTTTCAATGGTTCGTCCCTATTCCGCGGCCGCCGCCGCGGCCTGTTTCTTGGCGCGCTTGCGGTCCTCCGGATTGAGGAAGCGCTTGCGCAGCCGGATCGACTTCGGCGTCACTTCGACGAGCTCGTCGTCCTCGATATAGGCGATCGCCTGCTCGAGCGACATGCGCCGGGGCGGCGTGAGCCGCACCGCCTCGTCCTTGCCGGCGGCGCGGATGTTGGTGAGCTGCTTGCCCTTCAGCACGTTGACGTCGAGGTCGTTGCCGCGGCTGTGCTCGCCGATCAGCATGCCCTTGTAGACCAGGACGCCGGGATCGATGAACATCGGGCCGCGTTCCTCGAGATTCCACAGCGCGTAGGCCACCGCGGTGCCCTCGTCATTGGCGATCAGCGCGCCGTTGCGCCGGCCGGTGATCGTGCCGCGATAGGGACCGTATTCGTGGAAGATGCGGTTCATCACGCCGGTGCCGCGCGTATCGGTCAGGAACTCGCCGTGGTAGCCGATCAGGCCGCGCGAGGGGGCGTAGAACACCAGGCGAGTCTTGCCGGCGCCCGACGGCCGCATGTCCTGCAGTTCGCCCTTGCGGACGGAAATCTGTTCGACCACGACGCCGGTGTAGGCGTCGTCGACGTCGATCACCACTTCCTCGATCGGCTCGAGGCGCTGGCCGGTGACCGGATCGTTCTGGAAGAGGACTCGCGGGCGGCCGACGGCGAGCTCGAAGCCCTCGCGGCGCATGGTTTCGATCAGCACGCCCAGCTGCAGCTCGCCACGGCCGGCGACCTCGTAGGAATCGGCGTTTTCGGTGTCGGACACGCGAATGGCGACATTGCCCTCGCCCTCGCGCATCAGGCGCGCGCGGATCATGCGGGTCGTGACCTTGTCGCCTTCCGTGCCGGCGAGGGGCGAGTCGTTGACCGAGAAGGTCATGGCGAGCGTCGGCGGATCGACCGGCTGGGCGGGCAGCGCCCATTCGACGGCGAGATCGCAGATCGTGTCGGCCACGGTCGCGGTCTTGAAGCCGGCCACGGCCACGATGTCGCCGGCCTCGGCGTGGTCGAGCGCGACGCGCTCCAGCCCGCGGAAGGCCAGCACCTTGGTGATGCGGGTCTGCTCGATCTCGCTGCCGTCGCGGCTCAGCGACTTCAGGATGGTGTTGGGCCTGATCGCGCCGGAATGGATGCGGCCGGTCAGGATGCGGCCGAGGAACGGATCGGACTCGAGCGTCGTCACCAGCATGCGGAACGGTTTGTCGGCCTCGATGTGCGGCGCCGGCACATGGCGCAGGATCAGGTCGAACAGCGGCTCCATGTCCTTGTGCTCGGCCTCCAGCGAGGGCGCAGCCCAGCCCTGGCGCGCCGACGCGAACAGGGTGGGGAAATCGAGCTGCTGGTCGTTGGCCTCGAGGGCGGAGAACAGGTCGAACACCTCGTCGTGCACCTGGTGGGGCCGCGCATCGGAGCGGTCGACCTTGTTGATCAGCACGATCGGCCGCAGCCCCAGGCGCAGCGCCTTGCCGAGCACGAATTTGGTCTGCGGCAGCGGGCCTTCGGCGGCGTCGACCAGCAGCACCACGCCGTCGACCATGGAGAGGATGCGCTCGACCTCGCCGCCGAAATCGGCATGGCCCGGCGTGTCGACGATGTTGACGCGCGTGCCCTTCCAGACGACCGAGGTCGCCTTGGCGAGGATGGTGATGCCGCGCTCGCGCTCGAGGTCGTTCGAATCCATGGCGCGCTCGGCAACCTGCTGATTCTCGCGGAATGTGCCGCTCTGCTTCAGCAGGCAATCGACCAGAGTGGTCTTGCCGTGATCGACGTGCGCGATGATCGCGACGTTGCGGATGTCCATATTGTCGTCCGGAGGGGTTGTTGGGCGCGGTATATACGCATGGCTTGTGACATCGGCAAGGCGGCTTGAGGGGGCGTCTTGCCGCTGGCACAGTCCGCGCATGCGCAAACGCTCGGTCACCATCGACGGCCATCGCACCTCGGTGTCGCTGGAAGACGCGTTCTGGACCGAGCTTTCGGCGATCGCCGAGGCGCGCGGCCTGTCGCTGAACGCGCTGGTCGGCGAGATCGACCATGCGCGCGCAGCCCCTGGAAACCTTTCCAGTACGCTCCGCCTCTATGTTCTGGACGAGCTGAAAAAGCGCACGATCAGTCGAGTTTGAAGCCCTTGCGGCGCACGAATGCTCCGAAATCGGCCCGCTCCGGCACCGAATATTGCCGCGCCTTGTCCTCCGACCAGCCATAGGGGACAGCCTGGCCGAACTTGTCGACGTAACGCTGGGTCTTGTAGGGCTGCACCGCCTCGCGCCGCGCGTCGTAGGCCGCGATCTTGTCCTTGAGCGCACGCTCGTCGTAGCGGTCATAGTGGATCGTGATATCGAGGCCGAGCCTGGGACTCATCACCCCTTCGAAGGACGGCCAGCCGACGCCCAATGCC
>JABCYT010000044.1 GCA_013290035.1 Alphaproteobacteria bacterium | reverse complement strand
AACGCCATGGTGCAGGGCGCCCAGCTCTTCCTCAGCAACTTCGCCAACCGCGCCGGCAGCGCCAGCGGCGGAGGCAGCAAGGTGGCGCTGGCCGAGGCCTGCGACGTCGCCTGCGATAGCACAACGCCCGCTCTGTGGGGCGCCTGGGGCGGCGCGGTCGGCGGCACCGGTACCATCGCCGGCAACGACAACGCCGGCACCTTTACCTATAGCGTCGGCGGCTTCTCGGGCGGCCTCGATCGCAGGTTCACCGACAACTTCCTGGCCGGCGTCACCGTCGGCTATCAGACCGGCGGCCAGTGGACCGGCGGCTTCGATGGCAGAAGCGTCACCGACAGCGTGCAGGCCGGGCTCTATGCGAGCTTCCTGCAGGGCCCGCTCTACGTCGATGCCGTGGCGGCCTACGCCTACAATTCCAACCAGCTGTGGCGCAACATCAACATCGCCGGCCTGCCGCCGCGCACCGCCTACGGCCAGGCCGGGGCCAACCAGTTTTTGGGCCAGCTCGAGGCCGGCTGGCGCGTCGATCTGGGCGGCGCGGCGGCGTACTTCGTGACGCCGTTCGCGCTGCTGCAGGGATCGGTAGTGACCCAGAACGGCTTCACCGAGACCGGCGCGCAGTCGCTCAACCTCAGCGTGGCGCAGCAGACCACCAGCTCGCTGCGCACCATCTTCGGCGCGCAAGTGGGCGCGGCGATGGATGTGGGCCTGCGCGACAAGATCGCGGCGCAACTTCGTCTCGGCTGGAGCCACGAGTATTCCGACACCGCCCGTCCGGTGACGGCGTCGTTCGCCGGCGCACCGGCGGTGCCGTTCACGGTGTTCGGCGCGGCGCCGACGCGCGATGGCGCGGTCGTCGGCTTCTCCGCCAGCACCGCCCTTACCGAGGCGATGGGCGTCTACCTCCGTTACGAAGGCACCATCGCGGGGCAGGATTCCAGCCACGCCCTCACCGCCGGCCTGCGCATGACCTGGTGAAGTTGCCTTCGCCCTTGCAAGGTGGCGTATGTCACATCTCGCGATGGCGGAATTGGCTGTAGTGCCGCCGGATATCGTCGCCGAACCTCCTGGAGAAGACCGATGAATGACCCTGACTGGGCGGCCAAGAACCGGCGGGCCTCCTACAACATGATGCCGCGTGTTGAGAACTGGACAGCGGCTTACAAGCTTTCGCAGGAAGAGGCACGTGACATCGCCGTCACCTATGTGCTGAACAATTACCTCACCTTGGAGAAGCCGGTTACCTTCGGACAAGACGGCGCGCCGACCTATCCCAAGGTCGGCGAACGCGCGCGGCTCAAGCTCGACAATATCGGCGGCGTTCGCTTCGTTCCGGACAGCAAGGCGGCCGCCGGCTGGACGATGACCGGCGCGATGGACCTGCGCACGGCGGTGCTTGCCGTCCGGCTCGGAATCTATCTGCGGGAGGAAAGCAAATGGGGTGTCTCGACGATCTATTGGGGTGGAATGGGCGTCGGCCGCGACGAGAACGACCGCCACGGTAAGGGCCTTGCGATCGATTTTCATGGCGCGCTGACGAACTTCGGCAAGTTCGATGTCGCGGCCAATTGGGGGCAACAGCCGATCACGCTTCCCAATGGCAAGACCGCCAAGGCGTGGCCGTTGAACGTCATGCCCTATTTCCGGCTCGACGTGGATACGCCCGCCGGCGGCTTCTTCTATGCGGTCTATCACTTCCTCGCCGGGGAAGCGTCAGACAACGGCACGAACAAGGAGAGCTCCATCGGCGACCGCAGCCAGATCCTGTGCCCCGACACGCCCGACCCGGGTCTGCGCATGTATCACCAGGACCACATACACTGCGAGGTGGCGTCGTCGTAGCAGGGCATGCACTGCATGCCGATGAGGTCGCGCCCTTCTCTCCCGCAGCAGCGGAAATTGCGGGAAGTGCGGGAATGGGCGGTCTGCCGACGGCTCGCAACAGTGGATAGCGGACGGCGGCGACCAACATTTCCGCCACCAGTGTTTTTCGTCCCGATACATCAAGGGGTTAGCTTCTTCCGGCGAATCATCCTCAGGGGCGACATCAGCTGTCATCGGACTGTCACATCTTCGTAATAAGACAGTGACGAGGGGCTCCTACGGGATAGGCGCTTCGGGATTTCACGAAGGAGGGACCTCTATGAACGTCACAAAGATTACCTTGGCGGCGGCCGCGCTTGCCTTCTCTTCCCTGGCGGCCCAGGCCGCCGACCTGTCCGGCGCCGGCGCCACCTTCCCCTATCCAGTCTATGCCAAGTGGGCGGACGCCTACAAGAAAGAGACCGGCGTCGGCCTCAACTACCAGTCGATCGGCTCGGGCGGCGGCATCAAGCAGATCAAGGCCAAGACCGTGACCTTCGGCGCCTCGGACGCGCCGCTGCCCGGCAAGGAGCTCGACGAGTCGGGCCTGGCCCAGTTCCCCATGGTCATGGGCGGCATCGTGCCGGTCGTGAACATCGACGGCGTCAAGTCGGGCGACCTGGTGATCGACGGTCCGACGCTCGCCAAGATCTTCCTGGGCGAGGTCAAGAAGTGGGACGATCCGGCCATCGCCAAGCTCAACCCCAGCGCCAAGCTGCCCAGCCAGGCGATCGCCATCGTCCATCGTTCGGACGGATCGGGCACGACCTACAACTTCAGCTACTACCTGTCCGACGTCAGCCCCGACTGGAAGTCGAAGGTCGGCACCAACACGGCGGTGCAATGGCCGGCCGGCATCGGCGCCAAGGGCAACGAAGGCGTCGCCAACAACGTCGCCCAGACCAAGGGCGCGATCGGCTACGTCGAGTACGCCTACGCCAAGCAGAACAAGCTCACCTACACCAACATGATGAACAAGGCGGGCAAGTCGGTCGGGCCGACCATGGATGCCTTCCAGGCCGCGGCGGCCAATGCCGACTGGAACTCGCAGCCCGGCTACGGCGTGATCCTGGCCAACCAGCCCGGCGACAAGTCGTGGCCGATGACGGCCGCCACCTGGATCCTGCTCTACAAGAAGCCCGCGGATCCGGCCGCCACCGCCGAGGCGCTGAAGTTCTTCGCCTGGTCCTATGCCAAGGGCGGCAAGATGGCCGAGGACCTCGACTACGTGCCGATGCCGGCCAAGGTCGTCACCGACATCGAGAAAATGTGGTCGTCGGAAATCAAGGACGCGAGCGGCAAGCCGCTGTTCTCGCCGACGAACTGAGAACCAAAGGTCCCTCGGCCTTCGGCCTCGGGATGACACCATTGCTGTCGGGATGACGACAAGACTGTCATCCCGAGCGGTAGCGAGGGACCTTTCATCGGCCGAGAGGATGCTAGAGTGTCCGAAGCGACATTGAACGGGACGAGTGTGCAGACGGCCGAATCATCCTCGCGCGCGAGCGTGCTGCGGCGGCTGCGCACCAGCGATCTCGTCTTTCACGGCCTGACGCGCGGGGCCGCCCTCTTCGTGCTGCTGCTGCTGAGCGGCGTCATCCTGGCGCTGATCATCGGCTCGGCGCCGGCGCTCGGCACCTTCGGCCTGACGTTCATCACCACCGAGGTGTGGAACCCGGTGACCGATCAGTTCGGTGCCCTGGCGCCGATCTACGGCACCCTCATCACCTCCGCCATCGCCATGCTGATCGCCGTGCCGGTCGGGCTCATGGTGGCGTTCTTCCTCACCGAGCTCTGCCCGCCCATCCTGCGCCGGCCGATCGCCATCGCCATCGAGCTGCTGGCCGGCATCCCCAGCATCATCTACGGCATCTGGGGCCTGTTCGTGTTCGCGCCGTTCCTGCAGAAGTACATCCAGCCGTTCCTGATCGACGCCTTCGCCAACGTACCGGTGCTGAATTCGCTGTTCGAGGGCCCGCCCTACGGCATCGGCATGCTGACCGCGGGCCTGATCCTGGCCATCATGGTCCTGCCCTTCGTAACGGCGATCTCGCGCGACGTGTTCGATGCCGTGCCGCCGGTGCTCAAGGAGGCGGCCTACGGCGTCGGCTGCACGACCTGGGAAGTCTTCCGCAATGTCATCCTGCCCTACACCCGGGTCGGCGTGATCGGCGGCTGCATGCTGGGCCTGGGCCGCGCGCTGGGTGAGACCATGGCGGTCACCTTCGTGATCGGCAACGCGCACAAGGTTTCGGCCTCGATCCTGGCGCCCGGCACCACCATCTCGGCCTCGATCGCCAACGAATTCACCGAGGCGGTCGGCGACCTTTACACGTCGTCGCTGATCGCCCTCGGCCTGATCCTGTTCGTCATCACCTTCATCGTGCTGGCCTGCGCCCGCTACATGCTGCTGCGCCTGCAGCGGCGGATGGGATAACGCCATGGCCGACCTTGCCAGCAATCCTCTGCGCGCCAGCCGCCGCCGGCGCAACGCCATCGCCAGGGGGCTGGCGTATGCGGCGACCGCGTTCGGCTTGGGCTGGCTGGTGCTGATCCTGGGCGTGCTGCTGTACGAGGGCGTGGGCGGCCTGTCGCTCGCCGTCTTCACCGAGAACACCCCGCCGCCCGGCTCGGCGGGCGGCCTGCTCAACGCCATCGCCGGCAGCCTGGCCATGACCGTGCTGGCGGTCCTGATCGGCACCCCGATCGGCGTCCTGGCCGGCACATACCTCGCCGAATATGGCCGCCACGACAAGCTGTCGAGTGTCGTGCGCTTCATCAACGATATCCTGCTGAGCGCGCCCTCAATCGTGATCGGCCTGTTCATCTACGAGGTCATGGTGGCGCCGATGGGCCACTTCTCGGGCTGGGCCGGCGCCGTCGCCCTGGCCGTGATCGTGATCCCGGTCGTGGTGCGCACCACCGAGGACATGCTGACCTTGGTGCCCGACACCTTGCGCGAGGCCGCGGCCTCGATCGGCCTGCCGCGCGCCCACATGATCGTGCGCATCGCCTACCGCGCCGCCCGCGCCGGCATCGTCACAGGCATCCTGCTGGCCATCGCCCGCATCAGCGGCGAGACGGCGCCGCTTCTATTCACGGCGCTCAACAACCAGTTTTTCAGCTGGAACATGAATGCGCCGATGCCCAGCCTGCCGGTGGTCATCTTCCAATTCGCGCTGTCGCCCTACGAGGAGTGGCAGAAGCTCGCCTGGACGGGAGCGCTGCTCATCACCGTCACCGTTCTGGCGCTCAGCATCATCGCCCGTTCTCTTACCGCAGCAAGGAAGTCGTCATGAGCATGGCATCCGCGAACAACACGCCCGACGTCGCCGTACCGGTCGTGGGCCACGCCAGCATCGACACCACGGGCCTGGCCGAGAAGATCGCGATCCGCAATCTCGAATTCTTCTACGGCGACGGCCGCGCGCTCAAGGGCATCAGCCTGTCGCTCTACGCCAACAAGACGACGGCCTTCATCGGCCCGTCGGGCTGCGGGAAGTCGACGCTCTTGCGCGTGCTCAACCGCATGTACGACCTCTATCCCGGCCAGCGCGCGACCGGCGAGGTGCTGTTCGACGGCGACAACCTGCTGAAGGAGGGCCAGGACATCAACCTGCTGCGCGCGCGCATCGGCATGGTGTTCCAGAAGCCGACGCCGTTTCCGATGTCGATCTACGAGAATATCGCCTTCGGCATCAGGCTCTACGAGCGCCTGCCGCGCGCCGACGTCGATGCCCGGGTCGAGACGGCGCTGCGCCGCGCCGCCTTGTGGGACGAGGTCAAGGACAAGCTGGCGGCCAACGGCCTCAGCCTGTCGGGCGGCCAACAGCAGCGACTCTGCATCGCCCGCACCGTCGCGGTGAAGCCCGAAGTCATCCTGTTCGACGAGCCATGCTCGGCGCTCGATCCGATCTCGACCGCCAAGATCGAGGAGCTGATCGACGAGCTGAAGCAGGAGTACACGATCGTCATCGTCACCCACAACATGCAGCAGGCGGCGCGCGTCTCGGATTTCACCGCCTTCATGTATCTCGGCGAGCTGGTCGAGTTTGGCCAGACGGAGACGATCTTCACGACGCCGCGGGACAAGCGCACGCAGGCCTACATCACCGGCCGCTTCGGCTGACGAGCGGCCAGGAAAGCGGCAAGGGACTGGAGAGAAACATGGCGGAACATACGCTGAAGCGCTTCGACGAGGAGCTGGAACGGCTGAGCGCCACGATCAGCGAGATGGGCGGCCTGGCCGAAAGCCAGCTCGCCCAGTCGCTGGTGGCGCTGCGCGAGCACGACACCGAGGCGGCCGAGCAGGTGATCGTCGACGACGCCCGGGTCGACGCCCTCGACGTCGCCGTGCAGGAGCAGACGGTGAAGCTCCTGGCCCTGCGCCAGCCGATGGCGGTCGACCTGCGGGTCATCCTGTCGTCGATCAAGATCGCGGCTGCGCTCGAACGCATCGCCGATTACGCCAAGAACACCGCCAAGCGCACCATCGTGCTGGCGCAGGTCAACGCGCCGGCGTCGGCCGTGGTCGGCATCGACCGGCTGGGCCGCCTGGTGCGCACCGCGCTCAAGGACGTGCTCGACGCCTTCGCCCACGGCGACGTCGCCAAGGCGCACGACGTGTGGCAGCGCGACGAGGAGATCGATCAGGTCTATACCGGCCTGTTCCGCGAGCTCCTGACCTACATGATGGAGGATCCGCGCACCATCACGGCGTGCACGCACCTGCTGTTCATGGCCAAGAACATCGAGCGCGCCGGCGATCACGTCACCAACATCGCCGAGCTGGTGAGCTTTCGCACCACCGGCCACGGCTTCGACGAGGCGCGGCCCAAGGGCAGCGCCTCGCTCTACGCCAGGAGCAACGCGTCATGAACGTGGCAGGCGCCACCACCACCCGGCGTGACACGCAGACTTCGTCGATCAAGCCGCGCGTGCTGATCGTCGAGGACGAAACGGCGCTGGTCGAGCTCTTGCGCTACAACCTCGAGCAGTCGGGCTTTCGCGTCTCGGTGGCCTACGACGGCGAGGAGGCGCTGGCCTCGGTCCAGGAGGACGTGCCCGACCTCATGCTGCTCGACTGGATGCTGCCCCTGATGTCGGGCATCGAGGTCTGCCGCCAGCTGCGCCGCCAGACCGCGACCGCCAACCTGCCGATCATCATGCTGACGGCGCGCGGCGAGGAGGGCGATAGGGTGCGCGGCCTCGATGCCGGCGCCGACGACTATGTCGCCAAGCCGTTCTCGCCCACCGAGCTGGTGGCGCGCATCCGCGCCGTGCTGCGGCGCATCCGCCCGGCGCTGGCTGACGAGGCGCTCTCCTATGCCGACATCGTGATGGATCTGGTGGCGCACCGCGTGACGCGCGCCGCCAAGCCGGTCCATCTCGGGCCCACCGAGTTCCGCCTGCTGCGCCACTTCATGGAGCATCCCGGCCGCGTCTTCTCGCGCGAGCAGCTCCTGGACGCGGTGTGGGGCAAGGACGTCTATGTCGAGGCGCGCACCGTCGACGTCCATATCCGCCGCCTGCGCATCGCGCTGAACGGCGATCTGCACACCGACCTGATCCGCACCGTCCGCGCCGCCGGCTACGCGCTCGACGCCACCCCGGGTTGAGCCGCTGGGGGCGCGCCATTCCCGTGGCGCGGTCGTCTCGGCGGCTGAAAAAGACGCGCCACTGGAGTGGCGCGCCCCCAGCAAATGTTTTCCACATTGCCAGTAACGGTTTTGTAGCTTCGCCCCGCTACACCCATCGTGCCCGTTCCCGCTCGGCAACCCCACGCCCCGCTCTGGAATGGGTCGGTTCCCCCGGCACGGTTTGACACCCCGTCGCCGTTTCTACTGCCCCTCCTTCCTCGCGGAAGGAGGGGTTTCTTTTTCGAAGTGCCGGCGCACGATCACGGCCAGGATCAGGGCCGGCAGGCCGAGCAGGGCGGTATAGGCGAAGAAGAGCGCGAAGCCGCCGAATTTGGGCGCCGCGCCCACGGCGTCGAGCAGGGCGGCGAAGGCCGGTACGTCGCGCGCCGAACTTTGCAGCCAGTCGACGATGACGCCGGAGAAGCCGCCGATAATCTTGCCCGGCAGGGTCATGATCGAGGTGAACAGCGCATATTGCGTGGCCGTGTAGGCGGTGTTGGTGAGGCCCGACAGGAAGGCGATGAACACCGAGCCCGCCATGCCGGTCACCAGGTTGTCGATGCTGATCGCCGTCGCCAGCACCAGCGGATCGGGCCGGCCGATGATGGCGAGCCAGGAGAACAGGAGATTGCTGACGGCGATCAGGAACACCGACGGCGCCAGCAAGCGCGACGCGCCCAGGCGGAACACCAGCGCGCCGCCCAGCAGAGCGCCCAGGATCGACATGACGAAGCCGAAGATCTTGGAGACGTTGGCGATCTGCTGCAGGCTGAATCCCATGTCGATGTAGAAGGGATTGGCCATCACGCCCATGGCGATGTCGCTCAGGCGGAACAGGCCGATGAAGGCCAGCAGAACCACTGCCAGCCAGCCGAAGCGGGCGAAGAAGTCGACGAATGGGCAGACGATGGCACCGTAGATCCACACCAGCGTCTCGCGCAGCGCCGGCGGCAGGCCGGAATAGCGATCGGCGAACTGGGCGATCTTGCCCTCGCGCTCGGCCGTGCCCGCGGCCACGCGCTTCTCGGGCTCGGCGATCGCCAAAGTGGTGACGATGCCGACCAGCGCCAGCGCCGCCATGGTGATGTAGGCCGCCGGCCACGAGCCGAACTCGGCGATATAGAGCGCGCCCGCGCCGGCGGCGAGCACGGCGATGCGATAGCCCAACTGGTAGGTCGCGGCGGTGGCGCCCTGCAAGGTCTCGTCGGTCGCCTCGATGCGGAAGGCGTCGAGGGCGATGTCCTGGGTCGCCGAGGAGAAGGCGACGACGACGGCGAACGCCGCCAGCCACCACAGGTCGGTGCGCGGGTCGCAGAACGACATGGCGAGCAGGCCGAGCCCGATGCAGGTCTGCGCCAGCAGCATCCAGGACCGCCGGCGGCCCAGCCGGCGCGTCAGAAAGGGCAGCGGCACGCGGTCGACCACGGGCGACCACACGAACTTGATGGAGTAGGTGATGCCGATCCAGCTGATGAAGCCGATCGCTGTGCGGCTCACCCCGAACGCGCGCAGCCAGGCCGACAGGGTCGAGAAGACCAGCAGGAACGGCAGCCCGGCCGAGAAGCCCAGGAACAGGAACGTGACGACGCGCGGGTGCGCGTAGATCGCGAGCGAGTCGCGCCAGTTCCTTGCAGGGACAGGGGCGGGGCCGGAAGCGCTCAAATCAGCCCGCGCAGCGCCTGCTCGGGCCGCGCGCCGACGTGGGAGATGATCTCCGCGGCGGCAAGCCCGCCCAGCCGCGCGCACTCGGCCAGCGGCTTGCCATGGGTGTAGCCGAACAGGAAGCCCGCGGCGTAGAGATCGCCGGCGCCGGTCGTGTCGACCACCTTGGCGACGGCTCCTGCCGGCACCGCATAGGTCTCGCCGCCCTTCACCACGATCGATCCTTTTTCGCTGCGGGTGAGGGCTGCGATCTTGGCCTCCTGGCGCGTGGCCTCCATCGCCTCCTCGAACGTCCCGACCTGGTAGAGCGATTTGATCTCCGATTCGTTGCCGAACAGGATGTCGACCTTGTTGCGTAAAAGATCGCGGAACTCGTCGCGATAGCGGTCGACGCAGAACGAGTCCGACAGCGTGATCGAGACCAGCCGGCCGGCGGCATGCGCGGCATCGAAGGCCTTTAGCACCGCCTTCTTGGCTTCCGGCGCATCCCACAGATAGCCTTCGACATAGGTCACCTGGGCGGCGCCCACGACCGTGGTGTCGATGTCGGCCGAGCCGAGGCCGGTGCAGGCGCCGAGATAGGTGTTCATGGTGCGCTGCGCGTCGGGCGTCACCAGGATCAGGCAGCGCGCCGTCGCCGGGCCCGAATTCGCGCGCGGGGTGTCGAACGACACGCCGGTGGCCTTGAGGTCGTGGCCGAACACGCCGCCCAGCTGATCGTCGCGCACCTTGCCGATGTAGGCGCCCTTGCCGCCGAACGACGCGACACCCGCCATGGTGTTGCCGCAGGAGCCGCCCGACATCTCGATGCCGGGGCCCATGGCGGCATAGAGCGTCTCGGCGCGCGCCTCGTCGATCAGCATCATGCTGCCCTTCACCAGCCCATGCCGACCGAGGAAGGCCTCGTCGGCGCGCGAAATGACGTCGACGATGGCATTGCCGATTCCCAGCACGTCGAAGGCAGCGGATGTCATGAGCTCTCCCAAGTGATTCTAGAGTGAAACCAGGTGCATGCCCGGCTTGGTCTCTTCCAGCAAGGTCACGATCCCCGCGACCGTGAAGGGAACGTCGGCACGCAAGCCCGCGCGGTCGATGCCGAGCGACCGCAGGCCCATTTCGCACACGATGAAGCGCGCGCCAAGCTCGACGCAGGCATTCAGCAGGGTCTCGAAGTCGCCGACGCCCCGCGCGCGGTTCTGCGCATCGCGCGCCCAATCGTCGACAGCGGGCGGTGGCCCCATCAGGGCGCGGATGCCGCTCATGGTGAAGAACAGCACGGCCGGCTGGTTGACGGCGAGGGCGGCGGCGGCCAGCGCCAGCGCATAGTGCACGCTCTCGTAGTCGCCGGCGCGCACGATCACCGAGACGCCGCCTTCAGAGGGCTTCATGGCGAGCCACAGGTCGGGCAGTCCGGCCGCTTGGCGATGGCCATCTCGTCGAACGAGGCGGCCAGCGCGTCGTACATCAGGAGCCTGCCCGAAAGCGAGTGGCCGATGTCGAGGATCTCCTTGACGACTTCCGTGGCCTGCAGTGCGCCCAAGGTGCCGGCCAGTGCGCCCAGGACGCCCGCTTGCGCACAGCTCGGCACGGCGTCCTCCGATGGCGCAGCGGGAAAGATGCAGCGCAGGCAGGGGTGGCCTGCACCCTGCCAGGCCTTGTAGGTCGAGATCTGGCCGTCGAAACGAAGGATCGCCGCGGAAACCAGAATCTTTTTGAGGCGATAGCAGACGTCGTTCAGCAGATATCGCGTGGCGAAGTTGTCGCTGCCGTCAGCCACGATGTCGTAGCCGGCGACGATACGCTCGGCATTGTCCGACGTGAGCCGCTCGTCGTGCGCGATCGCCTCGACCTCGGGGTTGATGTCCAAAAGCGCGCGGCGGGCGCTCGCGACCTTGGCGACGCCGATGTCGGCGGTGCGATGGATGACCTGGCGCTGCAGGTTGGAGAGATCGACCTTGTCGTGGTCGATCACGCCCAATGTGCCGATGCCGGCGGCAGCGAGATACTGCAGGAGTGGTGCGCCGAGCCCGCCCGCGCCGATCACCAGCACGCGCGCGGCGATCAGCCGCGCTTGGCCCACCCCGCCGATCTCCGCCAGCACGATGTGGCGGGCGTAGCGGCGGATCTGCGGCTCGGTCAGCTCGGGCAGCGGCGTCATGGTCCGCTTATAGCATGGGAGCGCGTGACCAATGCTGTTACGACAAACCCGATGACCACGACCGCCATTCGTCCCACCCTGACGCCGCTGCTGCTGGCCGTGCTCGCCCTGCTGTCGTCTTTCACGCCGCTTTCCATCGACATGTACCTGCCGGCACTTCCGGTGATCGCCGTCGACCTGCAC
>JABCYT010000043.1 GCA_013290035.1 Alphaproteobacteria bacterium | reverse complement strand
ACCGTTCCGGCCGGCACTGCGTTGCGCCTGTCGCTGCAGCCCTCGTCGTTTCCCGCCTTCGTCGTCAACCCCGGCACGGGCGCCTGCGATATCGACGCACGAGCGTTCGACTCGTGCATCATCACGTTGGCGGTGCATAGCGGCGGTACGCGGGCTTCGCTCTTGATGCTGCCGGCGGAGCAGCCGTGATGCGCGTGATGGTCGTCTACGCCCACCCGGTCGAGACGAGCTTCAACGCCGCGATCTACGGCGTCGTGACCGAGACGCTGCGAAAACGCGGCCACGATGTCGACGCCTGCGACCTCTATGCCGAAAACTTTCCGGCCATCATGAGCCGCGACGAGCGGCTGCTTTATCACACGATCCCGGCGAACCGTGCCTTGGCCGCACCTTGGATCGAGCGGCTGGAGGCGGCGGACGCCCTGGTGCTGGTCTTCCCCACCTGGGTCTTCGCGCCGCCCGCCATCCTGAAGGGCTTTTGCGAGAAGGTCTTCCTGCCGGGCGTCGCCTTCGACCTGGTCGACGGCAAGGTGCGCGGCGCACTACGGCATCTCAAGCGGGTGGGCGGCGTGTCGACCTATGGCGGCACGCGCTGGCGCGCCTTCCTGGCCGGCGATCCGCCGCGCAAGCTCTTCACGCGCATGCTGCGCGCCTATGTGGGCCCCGGCGTGCCGATGTCGTTCATGGGCTGCTACGACATGAACCGCAACGACGAGGCTCGCCTGAAAGCCTTCCTCGAGCGCGTGCGTGCGGCGTATTCGACGTGGTAGCGGCGCCTACTCGGCCGCCTGCCGGCTCGGGTAGTGGCGGGTCTGCTCGGTCTCGCCGTGCGTCGCCAGAAGCTCGAGCAGCATGCGGCGCATCAGGAGCCCCGGCTGGTCGGACGGCATGTGGCGCTCGACGCCCGAATTCATGTCGAGCGGGGCGTCGAAGTCGGTGCCCTCCAGCACCTCGCGGTCTTCCTCGGTCACCCGCCGGTCGAAGGCGATGATGTCGGCCGCCGTGGCCTCAGCCTCGGTGTCGTTGCGGAGGCAGAATTGCACCACCTGGCACGAGCCGTCGCCGATCGGCGTCGCTGCGGTGACGATGATATGGTCGAGGCCGTTGGGATAGCGGATCTGCAGGCGACGCAGGAAGGGCATGTACCAGTGCGCCGTGATGTGGCGCACGGTGAAGGCGCTGTCGTCGCGCAGGTTCTTCTTCTGCAGCTCGGTGTTGAAGACGGGGACGTCGGAGCGGGCGACGAAGCCGTGATCGAAGCGTTCGATGGTTGGTTGCGGTGGATTGGGGTCGTTGATGTCGCCGAACGTCCGGCGATGGACGAAGTGGATGTGGGCGTTGTCGAAGCTGTTTTCCATCAGCCTGAAGCCCGCGCAGTTCCACGGCTCGTAGAACTGGTCGATACGGCGATAGGCGGCATCGCTTTCCTCGGTCCAGTCGGGGATCGGCGCCAGCGGTTCGTCGAGCGCCACCCAGACATGGCCATAGCGTTCAGTGCAGGCGAAGGACCGGACAGCGGTGCCTTTCAAGCCGCCGGAGTCCGGCCGTTGCGGCACGCGCACGCAGGCGCCGCGGCCGTCATAGGCCCAGCCATGATAGGGGCAGACGAGGGCGTCGCCATCGACCCAACCCTTGCTGAGTGCGGCCGAGCGGTGCGGACAGCGGTCCGCCATGGCCGCGTAGCGACCGCTGCCGTCCCGCCACAGGACGATCTTCTCGCCGAGCAAGGTGAAAGGTTGCGGCCCCTGGTCGACCAGGGCCTGCGGCATCACCGGATACCAGAAACGGCGCAAGACGGGCTGTCGGGTGGCAAGCATCGATGGGGTTCCCTTTACTCGGCTGCCGACGCCAGCGGCTGGGAGACCGGCCCGTCGCGCCGCACCTCCGCCTCGCCGTGCTCGGCCAGCAGCTTTGCCAGCATGCGGCGCATTTCCAGGCCGGGTCGGTCGGTCGGCATGTGCAGCTCGCCGTTCATCGACAACGGCACGTCGTCGTCGCAGGCCGCCAGGATGGCCATGTCCTCGTGCGTCACCTGGCGGTCGAACGTGATCAGATTCTCCGCCGGCGCCTCGGCTTCGCTGTCGCTGCGCAGCAGGAACTGGATGACCTGCGAACGGCGGTCGTCGATCGGCGCCGTCAGGGTCATGATGATGTGCACCAGGCCGTTGGGATAGGTCACCTTCATCTTGCGGGAGAAAGGCATCCACCAGGTCTTCTCGTACTGCCGGATGGTGCGGTCCGAGGCGATGCCGAGATTGGCTTTCTGAATGTCGGGATTCTTCACCGGCACGTCGGCATACATGATGAAGCCCGCCGGGTGCGGCTCCAGTCGCGGCTGCACCGGCTCGGGCTCGTCGACGATGCCGAAGCTCGCCTTGTGCACGAAGGCGAAATGGGCATTGTCGAAACTGTTCTCCATGATGAGCAGCCCCGGCGCGTCCCACGGCTCGTAGAACTCGAAGACGCGGCGATAGGCCGGGTCGTCGTACTCGGGCAGGTCGGGGATGTCGCGCAACGGCTCCTCGAGCGCCACCCACACCACGCCATGGCGCTCGCGGCAGCGGAACGCCTCGACGGCGATGCCCTTGCCGGGATCGCCATCCGGCCGCTGCGGGATGCGCGTGCAGCGCCCGTCGCCGGCGTAAGTCCAGCCATGATAGGGGCAGACGATGTTGCCGCCATCAAGCCAGCCTTGGCTCAGCTTGGCGGTGCGGTGGCAGCAACGGTCGATCAGCGCCGAGGCCTTGCCGGCGGCATCGCGGAACAGGACCAGCTTCGTGCCGAGCAGGGTGAAGGGCGCGGGGGCGTCGGCCAGTCGCTCCGCTGGAATGACCGGGTACCAAAAGCGGCGCAGGACCTTCTGCTGGGTGACGAGCATGCTGTCTCCTGGCGTTCTAGCCGTGCGGGAAGCGTGCCATCCGGAAGGGACTTCGCGCCAGCGCTGATGAGAAATTGGCCCTGCCCATGAATTAGGCAGGCCGCTCGGCCACCGGGCAGGCGGCCGGACTGAAGCCCCTCATCTTTCCCGGATTCAACAGGCCGAGCGGGTCGGTCTGCCGTTTGAAGGCGAGCTGCGCCTCGTCGATGGTTTTCATGCCACCATCCTCCAGGATGAAAGTGTGGGGATCGGCCACCGGACAGCCCGCCGCCTCCAGCCAGGCAATGACCTCGTAGAGGCGTTGTTCGCTCTTGAAGCGCATGAGCTGGAGACCGAAGGCGGCGACGTGGCCCTCGATCCTCGTGAACTCCAGATGCATCGGCGTTTCATCGCCGAAGGCGGCGACGGCGCGAGCGATCTTGTCGAGATAGTCCGGCCCGTCGAACAGGCACTGCAGATAGGTGATCGTGCGGTCGGCCTTCAGCGCCCACAGAGTCGTGTGGTTCCAGGTGAACTCGTAGAGCGGCGGAATCTCGTCGGCCTCGTCGCCGGCCGCGCGTTCGAAGACGATCCTGCCACCGCCGTCGCCGGCCAGCAGCGAGAATGCCTCGCGCGAGGCATCGGCGATCAGGCAGAGCGCAACGGCCTGGCCGGCCGGAAGATGGGGCAGTATCGGTTTGAAATACTGTGCCGCACCCCAGTCGAAGACCGAGATCAGTTTCTTGGTGATGCCGTCGGCTTCGCCCAGCGCGTTGCCGAAGGAAGCGGCGCGGCCGATATCGTCGAAGGCCACGACCGCCTCGTGCCATGGCCAGGCCCGCGCCAGCGGAATCTCAAGCTCGGTAATGATGCCGTTGGTGCCGTAGGCGTGGATGGCCTGCATGACCTCCTCGCCGCGCAATTCCAGAACGCGCGGCTTTTCCTCCATGGTGATCACGCGCAGCCCCAGCACGTTGCCGCGGCTGCGCAGGCCGCCGAACTGGATCGAGCCCACGCCGCCCGATCCGCCGGCGATGAAGCCGCCGATGGTCGCCGTGCGCCGCGTCGAGGGATGGAAGCGCAGCTCCCAGCCCTGCGGCAGGCTGTGGGCTTCGAGGTCGCCGAGTTTGAGGCCGGCCTGCACGCGCGCGACCCCATCCTCCAGCGACAGGAAGCGATCGAGGCGGCCGAGATCGAGCACGACGCCGCCCTGGAGCGGCATCGCCTGGCCGTAATTGCCGGTGCCCGCACCGCGCGGCGTCACCGGAATGCGGCGGGCATGGCAGTAGGCGAGGGTGCGCACGACCTCGTCCTCGCTGGCGGGCGAGACCAGAAGATCGCCGCGCACGGCCTTCAGCCGCTCGTTCAGCACCGGCGAATACCAGAAGAAGTCGCGACTCTTCTGGCGCACCAGCGCGCGGTCGGCGACGCATTCGATCGGCGCCAGATCGGCCAGAACGCCCGGCCAGTCGATGGCCTTCATGCCGCCGTCCATCGGCTCATCTTTCCGGGATTGAGCAGGCCCTGCGGATCGGCCTCGCGCTTGAAGGCGAGCTGCAGGTCGGCCGACAGCACGCGCGCGCCCTTGTCTTCCAGGATGTAGCTGTGCGGATTGGACAGCCGGATACCGAGCGTCTCCATGCCGCGCACGATTTCCCACAGCCGCGCCTCGTCGCTGTAGCGCACGACCTGGAGCGACGAGCAGTTGGTGCGGCCCTGGCGGCGCTGGAATTCGGCGTGCGCCATGACCTCATCGCCGAACATTTCGTGCGAGGCGATCAGGGCCTCGACGTTGGCGCCCAGCGGAAAGATGGTCTGCAGGTAGGTGACGGTCTTGTCGACCTTGAGTGCCTGCAGGGTCGTGTGGTTCCAGGTGTATTCGTAGAGCGGCGTGATGGCCCGATCTTCGACGTAGCGCCGTTCGAGCGTGACCGTGCCGCCCCGCCCACGAACGAGGTCGCGCACCGTCGCGGCGTTGCCAGCCGCCACCATGATCATGACGACGTGACGGCCTTCGGGCAGCGTCCCTTCCTCCAGGCCACGGAAGTAGCGCGGCAGCGGCCAGGCCATGAGGCTGTCGAGCTTGAGAAAGATGCCGTCCGACTCGCCCAGCGCCTGGGCGAAGTGGGCCGCCGCAGCGAAGTCGTCGAACGCCGCCACCATCTCGACCCAGGGATAGGCCGGCGCCAGCGCAAGCTCGACCTCGACGACGATCGAGGTCGTTCCGTAGGCGTGCAGCGCCTTGCCGATATCGGCGCCGCGCAGCTCGATCAGCCGCGGCGCGGGCTCGCAGGTGACGACCTTCAGGGCCAGCACCGAGCCCGCATCGCGCAGCTGCCCGTAGCGGATCGAGCCCACGCCGGCGGCGCCGCCGCAGACATAGCCACCGACGGTCGCCTGCCGGCGGGTCGAGGGAAACATGCGCAGCTCCCAGCCCTGCTTCTGGCAAAGCACGTCGGCGTCGCCCAGCCGCACGCCGGCCTCGAAGCGGCCGCGGCCGCGCTCGATCCAGAGCGTGCGATCGAGCCGCGCCATGTCGAGCAGCACGCCGCCCTGCAGGGGCACCATCTGGCCGTAATTGCCGGTGGCGCCGCCGCGCACCACCAGCGGGACGCCGAAGCGGGCGCAGGCGGCGGCGACGCGCACGACCTCGTCGACCGTGCGCGGCACGACGATGAGATCGGCCGCCTTGCCGTCGAGCTCGGCCTTCAGGATCGGCGAATACCAGTAGAAGTCGCGGCTGCGCAGGCGAAGCTGCACGGGATGATCGATCAGCTCCAGCCCGTCGAGCTGGGCGCGGAAGGCGGGATCGGCAGCCGGGATCACGCCGGCGCGCCCAGAAGCCCGTCGAGCTCGCGGTAGTCGGGCAGCGAGGTGTCGATGGCCCGGCCGCCGCGCAGCACGATGCGGTCGGCCTGGCTGCGCGACAGCATCTCCGACATGAAGCGGGCCGACAGCAGCACCAGGTCGGCCGGCGCGCCCAGCTTCAGCCGCCCGTGATCGGCAAGCCCCATCACTTCGGCCGGCACCGATGTGAACGACGTCGGCCAGTCGCCGAATGGATGATCGAGATGGGCGATGCGCGTGGCCTGGGTCATGACCTCGAGCATGTCGTGATCGCCGAAGGCATAGAACGGATCGCGACAATTGTCCGAGGCGATCGACACGGGGATGCCTTCGCTGCGCAACTCGTGCAGCAACGTGATGCCGCGCCAACGCGGCGTGCGTCCGGTGCTGCGGCCCTGCAGGTACATGTTGCACATCGGCAGGCTGACGATGGCGATGCCGGCCTGGGCGACGGCGCGCAGCGTCTCGGTCACGAATTCGTCGGGCTGCATGGCCAGCGAACAGCAATGGCCACATTGCAGCCGGCCCTTAAAGCCCAGCCGCTCCGCCATGTGGGCAATCTCGATCAGCGCCTTGGCGCCGAGATCGCCGCTTTCGTCGACATGCAGGTCCATGTCGAGGCCGCGATCCATCGCCAGCCGGAAGATGCGTTCCAGCAGCTCGCGGAATCCCGGCGGCAGCGCCTCGTGCGCGCCGCCGTTCAGGCGGGTGCCGCAGCCCAGTATGCCGCCGGCATCGGCCACGATATCGGCCAGCCGGTCGCCCTGCGCCTCGGCAAAGGCGTCCATCGGCATGAGGCTGGTCCCCTGCAGCTCGATCCGTCCCGCCCAGGCATCGCGCATCGCCTTGAAGACCGGCCAGGAAATCTCGGCCTGGGGCGCCAGCGAATCGACGTGCGTGCGGACCGCGACCGTACCTTGCGCCCAGGCGCACTCCAGCCCGAATTCCATGCGTCGATGAACATCGTCGGCCGTCCAGCGCGCCGAGCGATCGCTCAAGGTGGTCCCGGCGGCGCCCAGAAAGCTGCCGTCCGGATTGGGCGAGCGCGGCCAGATGTGGCCCTTGTCGAGATGGGTGTGCACATCGACGAAGCCCGGCCACACGAGGCCACCTCTAAGGTCGACCGCGCCGGCCGGCGCCGTGCCCAGCGGCGCGGTGGCTGCAATGCGACCGTCCCTGATCTCGATATCGCAGCGGACCAGGCCCTCGAAATCGGGTGTGCCCGGGAGGCTGCCCTCGATCAGGCAGGCCTGGGCGCGCGCGTCGGCCAGCCAGTAGTGCGGTCGATCGGCAATGTCGGCGAAGCCCAGGCGCTTCATGTCAGTTCTCCCGGCGGATGGCGCTCTCGTGCCAGCGCCGCAGCAAAAGGTGGGAGATCAGGCTCAGCACCAGGAAGATAACGATGCCGGCGCCCGACACCATCGCTAACGCGGCGAACATGCGCGGAATCTTCAGCTGGTATCCCGCTTCGAGAATGCGGAACGCCAGGCCCGAGGCGGTGCCGCCCGAGCCGGCGACGAATTCGGCGACCACCGCGCCGATCAGCGCCAGGCCGCCGGAGATGCGCAGGCCGCCCAGGAAATAGGGCAGCGCCGCCGGCAGCCGCAGGTAGCGCAGCATCTGCCAGCGGCTGGCACCGTAGAGCTGGAACAGATTGATCAGATTATGGTCGGCGGAATTCAGACCGAGGATGGTGTTCGACAGGATCGGGAAGAAGGCGACGATCCAGGCGCAGATCAGCAGCGAGAGCAGCGTGTCGTTGACCCATATGATGATCAAGGGCGCGATCGCCACGATCGGCGTCACCTGCAGGACG
The DNA here is from genome assembly GCA_013290035.1 of Alphaproteobacteria bacterium. Taxonomy (GTDB): domain Bacteria; phylum Pseudomonadota; class Alphaproteobacteria; order Reyranellales; family Reyranellaceae; genus Reyranella. The sequence goes on along the minus strand of JABCYT010000043.1, from coordinate 4,025 downwards.
ATGGCGTAGGGAAACAGCGAATACTCCAGCCATTTCGACTGCGTGAACAGAATCGACAGCGCGCCGCCCACCAGCACCGCGGCCAGCAGCGCGAGGCCGGTGATCTGCAGCGTGATCCAGAGCGAGCCCGACAGGGTCCCCCAGTCGGCGATCAGGGTGGTGAAGATGCGCAAGGGTCCGGGCAGGATGTAATAGGGGATGCCGGCCTGGCGCACGATGAATTCCCACAGTGCGAGAACGATCAAGCCGATCGCGATCGGCGCCAGGATCTTCTGCCAGCCGGTCGCGGTGAGGCCGAGCCACCGCCGCTGCTCGGCAAACACCGGACGCGCCTCGGCGTCCGTGCCGTCGGCGAGCGGCGCGGCTTGTCGCAGGGGCGCGGGCACGAGCGTGTCGGTCACGCGGCGATCGCTTCCACAAGCTTCGCCGAGACGGCCCGGCAGGACGCCGCATAATGCGGCGAGGTGCGGAAGGAGGCGTCGCGCACGAGCGGTGCGTCGATCGCCACATCGGCGATGACGCGACCAGGCCGCGCCGCCATCACCATGACGCGCTGCGACAGGTAAACCGATTCGAAGACGGAATGCGTGACGAACAGCACCGTGAAGCCCGCCTTGGCCCACAGCGCCAGGAGGTCGTCGTTCAGCTTCTGGCGCGTGATCTCGTCGAGCGCGGCAAAGGGTTCGTCGAGCAGCAGCACCTTGGGCTCGGTCACCAGGGCGCGCGCGATCGAAACCCGCATCTTCATGCCGCCCGACAATTCACGCGGATAGGCGCGTCGGAACGAGTCGAGCCCGACCGCGGCCAGGGCGGCCTGGGCACGCGCCGCCGCTTCCCGCGTCGCCACCTTCTTCAAGGTCAAGGGAAGCATGACGTTCTGCTGCGCCGTCGCCCACGGCATGAGGGTGGCTTCCTGGAAGACGAAGCCCACGTCGCGCAACGGGCGGCCGTGCGCGTCGTGGTCCGAGGTCGGCCAGTCGATGCTGCCGGCGCTGGGCTCGCCCAGGCCCGCGATCATGCGCAGCACGGTCGACTTGCCGCAGCCCGACGGCCCCAGCAGGCTCACGAACTCCCCGGCATGCAGGTCGAGATCGAGGCCGGTGACGGCGGTCGTGCCGTTGGAATAGCGCTTGGCGATGCCGCGCAGGACGATCAGCGGACGGTTGGCGGTTGCGGCCACGGTTTTCGCCGCATTGCTCGCCGCCCAGGCCATCACGCCTTGCCGACGCCCTTGTTGACGAACTCCAGGCTGTATCCCTTCCTGGGGTCCATGCCCTTGGGCACGATGCCGACGTCGGCCATCTGTTCGTAGAAGCGCTGCCAGCGGGCGTCGGTCATCGCGCCGATGCCCAGCGTGAGCGCATCGCCCGACAGGACCATGCCGCTTTCGTTCATGACCTTGATCGCATAGGCGATCTTGTCGTCGGTCATCTCGGGGTTGTCCTTCTTGATCAGCGCATTGGCCGCTTCGATCGCGGACCCGCCCTTGAGATACTGCGCCCAGCCTTCGAGACTGGCGGTGACGAAGCGCTGCACGACGTCCTTCTTCTCGGTGACGAGCTTCTTCGAGGTCGAGAAGGTGGTGTTGTAGTTGTCGTAGCCGGCATCGGCGATCAGCAGCGGCACCGGATCGGCGCCGGCCTGGCGCATGGCGTAGGGCTCCGACGAGATGAAGCCCTGCTGCACCAGGTTCTTGTCGGCCAGGAACGGCGCCAGGTTGAAGGTGTAGGGTTTCAGCTGATCGTCGCTGTAGCCGTACTTGGCTTTGAGGAAGGGCCAGTAGGTGACGCGGCCGCTGGCGCCCACCAGGATGGTCTTGCCCTTGAGCTTCTCGAAGCTGTCGTTGCCGGAGCCGGCATGGGCGATCAGCACCTGCGGATCCTTCTGGAAGATGGCGCCGATGCAGAGGAACGGCAGGTCTTCCTTGGCGTAGTTGAGTGCCTCGAGGCCGCTCGACATGATCATGTCGACCCGGCCGCCCATCAGGAGCTGCGACCCGCCGACCTGTGGACCGCCTTGTCGCAGGTCGCACTCGATTCCGTACTTCTTGTAAATCCCGGCCGCGACCGCCTGGTAGAAGCCGCCATGCTCGGCCTGCGCCCGCCAGCTGGTGAGGTAGCTCACCTTGTCGAGAATTTGGGCGCTGGCGGTCCGGCCCGGCAGTTTCACCAGGACCGACCCCGCGGCGGCGCCGGCCAGGCCCAGCGTGGCCCGGCGAGACAGTCGATATCGGGTCATTGCCATTTGAGGCCTCATCCTTCCCTGCCGCATAAAACGCAATTGCTATGCCACCCGCCTTCCGGGGCAGGTGAACCCGGGCATGCCTATTTCTTGTGCAGGGGCCCGTCGCGCAGGGCACTGAGCGGATAGCGGTGGATTTCGTCGAGCAGCTTCACCAAGCGGGCGGCGGCATGCTCGACCAGGAGCCTGCCGCGTTCGGCATCGGCGTCGGTGGCATCGCCGCAGGCGCCGGGCAGGCTGAGATCCTGTGTTTCCCAGCCGAAGCCGATGCTGCCCTCGGGGGTCAGGATCTCGTAGTCGCCCTCCATGTCGAGCGAGCGCGGGCGGAAATTGGCGAGCTTGTCGCGCCGCACCAGCTCGGGATGAAGATGCAGCATGATCGAGGTCTCGACCGAGCCGCCATGGATGCCGTGCTTGAGCTCCGCCGCGGGAAACAGGCCGGGCGGCCGGCCGAGCGCGTAGGTGCTGGCCGTGACCACGAACATGTCGCGGCGCACGCGCAGGTCGCGCGCCACGATGTCGGCGATCTGCGGCTGGCCGCCATGGCTGTTGAACAGCACGAGCTTGCGCACGCCGGCGCGCGCCACGCTCTCGCCGATTTCGGTCCACAGCCGGATCAGCGTTTCGGCCGAGAGGGTGAGCGTGCCGGGGTAGGCGATATGCTCGTTCGACTTGCCGATCGGCATGGCCGGCAGCACCGTCACCGGCAGGTCGGCCGGCAGCAGCTCCATCGTGCGCGCCAGGATCCCGCGATTGATCGCCGTGTCGACCTCGACCGGCAGGTGCGGGCCGTGCTGCTCGATCGCCGCCACCGGCAGGATGGCGATGGCGCTCGCCATGTCCGACTGCTGGAAATCCTCGGTGGTCATCTCGACCCATTGGCGTCGCAGTCGGCCTGACATGGAAACGCTCCTCCCGTGTTTCGCAGTCTCTTACTGCAAGCCCCTTGCCACGTCGCCCCGCCGCGCACCCCGTTGGCGCAGTGATTGCATCGACGATTGACGGCCGCGTCGGCACGCCCCGATGCGGCCCTGGGGGAGAGTTCTAGTGCAGGCGAAGCCGTCGACCGTCCCAGCCGAGCCCTATCCGTTCGACCTGCGGCCGGCCGAGTGCGGCCTGCTGATCATCGACATGCAGCGCGACTTCCTCGAGCCCGGCGGCTTTGGCGAGATGCTGGGCAACGACGTCTCGCAGCTGCGCCGCACGATCGAGCCCAACCGCCGGCTGCTGGCGGCCTGGCGTGCCGCCGGCCTTGCGGCGATGCATACCCGCGAGGGCCATCGGCCCGACCTGTCGGACCTCCCGCCTTCCAAGAAGGTGCGCGGCCGGCCCAAGACCTCGATCGGTGACATGGGCCCGATGGGCCGCATCCTGGTGCGCGGCGAGGCCGGCCACGACATCATTCCCGAGCTCTATCCCGCGGCGGGCGAGCCCGTCATCGACAAGCCCGGCAAGGGCGCCTTCCACGCCACCGACCTGCAGTCGATCCTGCAGAATCGCGGCATCAACCAGCTCATCGTCACCGGCGTCACCACCGAAGTGTGCGTCAACACCACGATCCGCGAAGCCAACGACCGCGGCTACGACTGCTTCGTGCCCGAGGATTGCGTGGGCTCGTACTTTCCCGAATTCCAGGACATGGGCCTCAGAATGATCAAGGCGCAGGGCGGCATTTTCGGCTGGGTGGGAAGCTCGGCCGATATCGTCGCGGCGATCGGCAAGGGCTGAGCGCGGCGCTGCACGGAACTGCATAGAGCCAGGAGGAGAGCGAGATGGCTGTCACG
>JABCYT010000042.1 GCA_013290035.1 Alphaproteobacteria bacterium | reverse complement strand
TACGGCTACGCCTTCTTCTGGTTCCTGGTGGTGGTGGTCGTCGCCGGGCTGTGGATCTGGCTGAAGCGCAAGCGCTGGATCTGACGGCGCCGTGAGCAACTACCGTATCTTCGGCTCGGAGCTCTCACCCTATTCGGTGAAGGTGCGTTCCTACTTTCGCTACAAGGGCCTGCCGCACGAGTGGATCCCGCGCTCGCCGGCCGTGCAAGCGGAGTTCCAGAAATACGCCAAGCTGCCGCTGGTGCCGCTGGTGGTGACGCAGGAAGGCGAGGGCCTGCAGGACTCCACGCCCATCATCGAGCGCTTCGAGGCGAGCCAGCCGGAGCCTGCGGTCGTGCCCGACGATCGGGCGCTCGCCTTCGTTTCGGCGCTGCTCGAGGAGTATGGCGACGAGTGGGGCAACAAGTGGATGTTCCACTATCGCTGGCGTTACCAGCCCGACGCCTGGTCGACGGCCGAGCGCATCGCCCAGCAGATGATGGGCGCCCAGGGCACGCTCGCGGTGGCCCAGGCGCGCGCCGCCGTCGCCGAGCGCATGATGGGCCGCCTGGGCTTCGTCGGCTCCAACGACCGGACCCAGCCCACGATCGAAGCCTCGTTCAAGCGCGCGCTGGCGCTCCTCGAGGCTCACCTGCAGACGCGGCCGTACATGTTGGGCGGCCGGCCGGCGATGGCCGATTTCGGCCTGTGGGGCCAGTTCTATGAAGCGGCCACCGATCCAACGCCTGGCGCGATCATGCGGGCGTCGTCGCCCAAGGTCATGGAATGGGTGCAGCGCATGGTCTCGCCCTGCTCGCAAGGCCCGTTCGAGACGTGGTCGGCGCTGGCGCCGACCCTGATGCCGCTTCTTAAGGATGAGGTCGCCGCACTATTCCTGCCGTGGACCGCCGCCAACGCGGCGGCCATCGAGCGGGGCGACAAGAGCTTCGAGATGGCCTTGGGTGGCGCGTCCTGGTCGCAGGAGCCGCAGAAGTACCACGCCCGCTCGCTGGCCGAGGTCCGCCGCAAATACGCGACGGCAAAGGATGCAGCCGGTCTCGAGGCGATTCTCAAGGAAAGCGGCTGCCTTCCATACTTGACCTCACCCTGAGGAGCGGTCCGCAGGACCGCGTCTCGAAGGGTGGCAACCAGCTTCATCAGAGTGACGACGCGATCAGGGTCACTCCGGACAATCCCAGCAGCGCCAGCACGATCCTGCGGAACTGAGCATCGTCGATACGGCCATAGAGCCTGAGGCCAAGCTGTGCGCCGGCTAAGGTCGCAGGCAGGGTGATCGCTGCCCAGATGAAAAATGTGCGGTCGAGGAAGCCCGCGATGGCAGAAGACACCAGGGCCGCGGCGAGCACGGCCATGTTGAAGGGCTGGTTGACGGCGCGCTGCTCGTGCTTGTTCCAGCCGCGCAGCTGCACCCAGATCGTCGGTACGGGGCCGCTGATGCTCGCCATGCCGCCCATGACGCCGCCGGCGAAACCTGCCGCCGCGTCGGCGACACGGCCGCCGCCGGTCACGATCGGCGGGCGGCGCATCAATCCCATCCAGCTGCTGTAGAAGATCAGCAGCAGCCCGACGCCGAGCTTCAGCGGCTGCACGCGCACATGCTCGAGCAGCATCGTGCCCAGCGGCACGCCCAAGACGCCCGCGGCGAGAAAGGGCCAAAGGCGGGACCAGCGCACGCCGCGCCAGATCGAGGGCAGGGACTGCACATGGCCGCCGACGGAGCAGAGCGCCACCAGGGGGGCCGCGGTGAGGGGCGACATGGCCTGCAGCCAGAAACCCAGCGCCAGCAGCGCGTAGCCGGTGCCGCTGAGACCATTGACGAAACCGGCGACCAGCGCACCGGCGACAACGATCGCGATGTCGCCGAGCGGCGGCAGGGGCACGCTTTTACGCTCCGGTAAAAGCCTGGATTCCGGTCATGGCGCGGCCCAGGATCAGGGCGTGCACGTCGTGGGTGCCCTCGTAGGTGTTGACCGCCTCGAGGTTCATGACGTGGCGGATCACGTGGTATTCGTCCGACACGCCGTTGCCGCCATGCATGTCGCGGGCGACGCGGGCGATGTCGAGCGCCTTGCCGCAGTTGTTGCGCTTGATCAGCGAGATCATCTCGGGCTGGGCGTGGCCTGCGTCCTTGAGGCGGCCGACGCGCAGGCAGGCCTGCAGGCCGAGCGCGATCTCGGTCTGCATGTCGGCGAGCTTCTTCTGGATGAGCTGGTTGGCGGCCAGCGGTCGGCCGAACTGCTTGCGGTCGAGCGTGTAGTTGCGCGCCTGCTTCCAGCAGAACTCGGCGGCGCCCATGGCGCCCCAGGCGATGCCGTAGCGTGCATTGTTGAGGCAGCCGAACGGACCGCCCAGGCCCGAGACGTTGGGCAGCATGTTTTCGGCCGGCACCATGACCTCGTCCATCATGATGGCGCCGGTCACCGAGGCGCGCAGGCTGAACTTGCCTTCGATCTTGGGCGTCGTCAGGCCCTTCATGCCGCGCTCCAGGATGAAGCCGCGGATCGCGCCGCCATCGAGCTTGGCCCAGATCACCAGCACGTCGGCGATCGGCGAATTGGTGATCCACATCTTGGAGCCCGAGACCTTGTAGCCGCCGGGCACCGTGACGGCGCGGGTCATCATGCCGCCCGGATCGGAGCCGTGGTCGGGCTCGGTGAGGCCGAAGCAGCCGACCCATTCGCCGGTCGCGAGCTTGGGCAGGTATTTCAGGCGCTGCTCCTCGTTGCCGTAGGCATAGATCGGATGCATGACCAGCGAGGACTGCACGCTCATCGCCGAGCGGTAGCCGGAATCGACGCGCTCCACCTCACGCGCGACCAGGCCGTAGGTCGTGTAGTTGGCGGCGGCGCAGCCGTATTTCTCGGGCAGCGTGGAACCGAGCAGGCCGAGCGCGCCCATCTCGTTCATGATCTCGCGGTGGAACTTCTCGTGCCGGTTGGCCTCCAGCACGCGCGTCATCAGCTTGTCCTGGCAGTAGTCGCGCGCGACGTCGCGGATCGCGATCTCCTCCTCGCTGAGCTGCTCGTCGAGGAAGAACGGATCCTCCCAGTCGAACGGCTTGGCATCGGCACTGATGCCCTTGGCGGCGCTCTTGATCGGGGTGGCGGCGAGGGACATGGATTCTCCTGGCGTTGTCCGCCGCGTCTTATCAGGCGCTGCCGGCCGCGCCAACTGGACGCCCGCGGTCCGGAAGATCATGATCGCCCGCTAAGCGCCCGGAAAATATCGAGGCTGAGCCGGCCGAACGCCTCCGCAGCGCGCAGTTCCACCGTCCGCGGACGCGGCAGGTCGATCAAAAGGTCTGCCGCAATGCGGCCGGGGCGCGGCGACATGACCACCACGCGATCGGACAGGAACACCGCCTCGGCGATCGAATGGGTGACGAACAGCACCGTCTTGCGCGCTTCGCGGGCGAGGTCGCGCTCGCCCCAGATGCGCAAGAGCTCGAGCGCCATGTCGTCGCGGGTCATCGCATCGAGGGCGCCGAACGGCTCGTCCATCAGCAGCAGCGGCGGATCGAGCAGCAGCGCGCGGCAGAGCGCCGCGCGCTGCTGCATGCCGCCCGACAGCTCGCGCGGCAGCTTGTCGGCGAAGCCCTTCAGCCCCGCCATGTCGAGAAGCTGTTCGGCGCGCGCCTGCAGGGCGCCGGCGTCCTGGCCGGCCAGTTCCGCCGGCAGCAGCACGTTCTGCAGGATCGAACGCCATTTCAGCAGGACCGGCGCCTGGAAGACCATGCCGATATCGGGAATGGGCGCGCGCACGGCGCGGCCGGCGACCGTCACGGAGCCGACGGTGGCCAGCCGGAGTCCGGCCACGATGCGCAGCAAGGTGGACTTGCCGCAGCCGCTCGGCCCCACCAGCGAGACGAATTCACCGGCGCCGACCCTGAGGGAAATGCCGGCGAGGGCCTCGACCGGGCCGCTTGCCGCCTCGTATGTCATGCCGACCCTATCGAGGCCGATCAGTTCCTTGTTCACGCCGGGATCGGTTCTATTTCGGCATCTCGACCTTGGTGAAGAAGTCGGTCGTGTAGACGTCCTTGCAGTCGACCTTCTTGGGCAGGCCCATGTAGGTGTTCACCAGGTCGACCGAGTCGCACATCTTCTTCTGGTCGATCCAGCCGATGCCGTTCTTGGCGTAGCGTTCGGTCTTCATCAGGTCGAGCCCGATCATCATGTTGGGCGTCATCACCTCGACATCGACCTCGGGCACGCTCTTCTTGAGGATCTCCATGGCAGCCTTCGGGTCGGCCATGACGTCGCGCCAGCCCATGTACGACGCCTCGAGGAAGGCTTTTAGCACCGCCGGACGCTCTTTCATGGTCTTGGCGCTGGCGATGATCGACATCGAGTACATGTCGAAGCCGAAATCGGCCCACGGCATCATCACCACGTTGCCCTTGCCGGCGGCCTTCTCGTAGAGCGGCAGGCCGGTGTTGTAGTCGCCGACGCCGTCCATGCGCTTCTCGGCGACGGCGGCGATCTTGGCCGCCGGCTCGATATTGACCCAGGTGACTTTCGCGGCATCGATGCCGTTCACCTTGGCGAAGGCCGGGAACATCTGGCGCTGGCTGTCGCCCGGCGGCGCGCCCAGCGTCTTGCCCTCGAGGTCCTTGGGCTTGGCCAGGGGATTGCTCTTGAGGCTGAAGATGTTGAGCGGCGTCTTGTCGAACACCATGCCCACCGTCTTGATGGTGGTGCCGCGGCCGACCGAAGCGATCACCACCGCGGCGTCGGCCAGGCCCGCATCGGCGCGGCCGGTGTCGACCTTGGCGATCGAATCGCCCGAGCCCTTGGAATTCTCCAGGGTCACGTCGAGGCCCTTGGCCTTGTAGTAGCCCTTGTCGAGCGCCACCCAATAGGCGGCATGGTCGCCGACCGCGAACCAGTTGAGCGCGAAGGTGAACTTCTCCTGCGCCGAGGCGCTGCCGGCTGCCGCCAGGAGCGCGGCCAGCGCCAGTGACAATGTGCGAGTCATGATGTTTTCCCTTTTCCCTTCCCCTATGCCTTCCCCGATTCAGTCGATCCCCTCCGCCCACGGCGCCCACAGCTGCGCGGCGACGACGACGGCGCCGTAGAGGGCAAGCCCGACGACGGAAATCCAGATCAGCGAGGCGAACGCCACCGAGGTGTTCATGCTGCTCTGGGTGGTGACGATGACGTAGCCCAGCCCCTTCTGCGAGGCCACGAACTCGCCGACGATGGCGCCGACCACGGCCGCCGTGGCGGTGATTTTGAGCGCGCTCAGGATGTAGGGCAGGGCGTTGGGGATGCGGATCTTGGCGAAGATCTTCCATTTGGGCGCGTTGAAGACGCGGCCGAGATCCAGCATGTCGGCCTCGACCTGGCTCAGGCCAACGGCCGTGTTGATCACCACCGGGAAGAAGCCGATCAGCGCTCCCATCAGCATGTTGGGGAAGATGCCGTAGCCCATCCAGATCAGGAACAAGGGGGCGATCGCCACCTTGGGCAAGGTGTTGACGAACACCAGAAACGGCACCAGCGCATTGGCCATCAGCGGCGACCAGGCGATGGCCACGCCCAGCGCCACGCCGACGCCTGCCGCCAGGAAGAAGGCGCCGATGATCTCGAGCGTCGTCGTCCAGAGATGCTGCGCCCACTGGGTGTCGCCGTGCCATAGCGCGTGCCAGACCGCGAGCGGCGAGGGCAGGAGATATTCGCGGATGCCGCCCAGGCTCACCGCGAGCTGCCAGCTCGCGAGCAGCAGGGCGAACAGGACAAGGGTTGGCCAGTATTGACGGCTGAGGGTCGAGAATTTCGTCATGCGCGCCGAGCGACGAAACTGTTCATCGCTTTGGTCCCGCTGATATCATGCCCCGCATTTCAGTCAGACTGACGAACGCGCATTTGGCCGTCAAGGCGCGGGCCGCGAGGCGAGGATCATCGGTGAGGCTTTCTCTCTGCAACGAGGTGATCCGCGAGCTTTCCTTCGAGCGTCAGTGCGCGCTGGCGGCAGGCCTCGGCTATGGCGGCCTTGAATTGGCGCCTTTCACCTTCGGCGACGATGCGTGGCGCATGCCGGCATCCAGGCGCGCCGATATCCGCAAGGCCTGCGCCGATTCAGGCCTCGAGGTGAGCGGGCTGCATTGGCTGCTGGCCGCGCCGGCCGGCCTCTCGATCACCACGGCGGATCGCACGGTGTGGCGGAAGAGCGTCGACGTCCTGCGCGCCTCGGTCGACCTGTGCGCCGAGCTGGGCGGCGCCTACCTGGTGCACGGCTCGCCGGCGCAGCGCCGAGTCGCCGCGTCGGACGATGCGTCCCGGGCCGAGGAGGCGTGGATCCTGGCCGCCGAACAGGCGGCCACCGCGAAGGTCGCCTATTGCCTCGAACCGCTCGCCCGGCCCGACTGCAATTTCGTCAATACGCTCGGCGAGGCGGCGGAAATCGCGCGCAGGATCGGCAATCCGGCGCTGCGCATCATGGTCGACACGCTGGCCGCCAGCCTGATGGAGCCCGAGCCGGTGGCCGACGCGATCCGGCGATGGATGCCGAGCGGCCTCCTGAGCCATATCCAGTTCAACGACCGCAACCGGCGCGGCCCGGGTCAGGGCAACGACAGGTTCGCCGGCATCGTGCGCGCGCTCAGGGAAACCGGCTATGGCGGCTGGATCGCCATGGAGCCTTTCGTCTATGAGCCCGACGGGCCGACCTGCGCGGCGCGCATGATCGGCTATGTCGCGGGCCTGCTGGAGCCGGGTGCATGAAAGTGAAGTTGCAGGAAGTCGAGCGCTACGAGCGGCATGTGAAGATGCGCCTCGCCTTCCGCTTCGGCGTGATCACCGTCACGGATGCCACGCAGGCGGTAATCCGCGTCCGCGTCTCGCTGCCCGACGGGCGGACCAGCCAGGGCGTGGCGGCCGAGGCATTGGCGGCCAAATGGTTCGACAAGAGTCCTGAATTCACCGACGAGCAGAACTTCGACCAGCTCCGCCGCTCGCTCGACCTCGCCATCGAGCTCTATCGCGCGCAGGGCTTCGACAACGCCTTCGACCTGTTCGCCGGCTGCTATGCCGAGCAGCAAAAGCGCGGCGGGGCGCGGGGACTCAATCCGCTGGTCGCGGCCTATGGGCCAGCGCTGCTCGACCGCGCCATCCTCGATGCGCTGGGCCGCGCCGCCGGCAAGTCGTTCGCCGCCATGATCGCCGGCAATCTTCCCGGTATCCGGGCCACGTCGCTGACGCCCGATATCACGGACGCAGCGTTGGCGCCGTTCCTCGCCGGCCTGAAGCCGGGCCAGAGCATCGACGTCCGCCATACCGTGGGTCTCGTCGATCCGCTGACGGCGGCCGATCGTCCGGTGTCCGAGCGGGTCAATGACGGACTGCCCGAGACCCTCGAGGAGGTCGTCGCCTATTACCGCGGTCGCTACTACAAGCTGAAGGTCGGCGGCGACATCGAGGCCGACCTCGACCGGCTGGGCCGCATTGCCGCCGTCCTCGACGCCGGCGCCGGCGACTATCGCGCCACGCTCGACGGCAACGAGCAATATGACGACGTCGAGGGCATCGTCGAGCTGTGGCGCAGGGTCGGCGAGAGGCCGGCGCTGGCCAGGCTCGTGAAGTCGACGCTGTTCATCGAACAGCCGATCAAGCGCGCCGTGGCGCTGTCGCGGTCGGTCGAGCCGCTGGCCAGGCTGCGGCCGGTGATCATCGATGAATCGGACGGCGAGCTGTCGTCATTCCCGGCGGCTTTGAAGCTGGGCTATGCCGGCGTGTCGAGCAAGAACTGCAAGGGCTTCTACAAGTCGATCCTCAATGCCGCGCGCGTGGCAAAGCTGGGCGCCGGGCACTTCATGTCGGCCGAGGATCTCACGACCTGGCCCGGCACGAGCGTGCAGCAGGACCTGGCGCTGGTGTCGTTGCTCGGCCTGACTCATGTCGAGCGCAACGCCCATCATTTCATCGACGGCATGAGCTTCGCACCGGAAGGCGAGCAAAAGGCCTTCGTTGCCGCCCATCCCGATCTATATGAGAAACAGGACGGCAAGCCGGCACGCCTCAAGGCCCGTGGCGGCAAACTGATGCTGGGCTCGCTCGGCGGACCGGGCTTTGCCGTCGGGGCGGAGATGGATTTCAAGTCGATGAAGCCGATGACCAGCGGAGCCGCGACATGAGCCACGCCAAGCTTCCCGACCGCTTCGACAGCGTCGAGGCCGTCGAGGATTTCATGACCGCACCGTCGGAGGCGCTCGCGGCCGATCTCGCGGCGACGCCGGGCGACATCCTCGTGCTGGGCGTCGGCGGCAAGATGGGCCCGACCCTGGCGCGCCTGGCCAAGCGGGCGGCGCCGTCGAAGCGGGTGATGGGCGTCGCGCGTTTCAGCGAACCCGGCGTGCGCGAGGCGCTCGCTGGCGCAGGCGTCGAACCGATCGCCGCCGATCTTCTGGATCGTAGCGCGCTCGAGCGGCTGCCCCAGGCTGCCAACGTCGTGTTCATGGCCGGCCGCAAGTTCGGGGCCACCGGCGATGTGCCGCTCACCTGGGCGATGAACGTGCAGGTGCCGGCCATGGTCGCCGAGGTGTTCAAGGCCTCGCGCATCGTCGTCTTCTCGACGGGCTGCGTTTATCCCTTCGTGCCGGTCGACAGCGGCGGGTCGAACGAGGACATGGCGCCGGTGCCGCCGTCCGGCGACTACGCCAATTCATGCGCCGGCCGCGAGCGCATGTTCGAATACTTCTCCGCCCGCCACGGTACGCCCGGCCGCCTGTTCCGGCTGAACTACGCCATCGACATGCGCTACGGCGTGCTGCACGACGTCGGCCGCAAGGTGCGCGACGGCGAGTCGATCGACCTCAGCATGGGCCATGTCAACGTGATCTGGCAGGGCGACGCCAACACGATCGCCTTGCGCTGTCTTGCGCACACCACGACACCGACCTCGCCGATCAACGTCACCGGCCCCGAGACCCTCTCAATCCGGTGGCTCGCCGCCCAGTTCGGCAAGCTCTTGGGCAAGACCCCCAAGCTCGCCGGCAAGGAAGCGCTGACGGGCTGGCTGAACGACTCGCGCCGCATGGTGAAGGCGTTCGGTCCGCCCGCCGTGCCGCTGGCGAAAATGATCGAATGGACCGCCGATTGGCTTGCCCGCGACATGGCCACCCTCAACAAGCCCACGCACTACGAGGTGCGCGATGGCCAGTACTGAGGCGATCGATGTCATGCCGATCGACGCCGACCAGTGCGAAGCGGTGTGGCCGCTGTCGGTCGAGGCGGGGTGGAACCAGAACGTCGCCGACTGGCGCTTCATGCTGGGCGCCGGCCGCGGCTTCGGCTGCTCGGGTGCCGGCGGCAAATGGCAGGCGAGCGCGCTGGTCCTGCCGCTCGGCCGGCAGCTCGCCTGGATCAGCATGGTTCTGGTGACCCGCGAGCGGCGGCGCGGCGGGCTCGGCACAGCACTCCTGAAGCACTGCATCGACGAGGTGACATCGGCCGGTGCGGTCGCAGGCCTCGATGCCACGGAGCAAGGCCGGCCGATCTACCTGCCGCTGGGCTTCCGCGATCTCTACAAGATCTCGCGCTGGCACGTCGACCGCGTACAGCACGCGGTCCTCCCTCCGCCCGCCGGCACCAGGCTGCGTCCGGGCGTCCCGGCGGACCTGCCCAGGCTCGCTCTCTATGACCGGCCGCTGACCGGCATGGAGCGGCCGGCGATACTGGCGCATCTTGCGCTGCGCCAGCCCGGCCGTGCCTGGATCGCCGAGGATGCCGCGGGAAAAATTTCAGGTTTCGTGCTGGGCCGCGAGGGCAGGGCGGCGACGTCGCTGGGTCCCGTCGTGGCCGACAGCGAGGCGATCGCGCTGCCGCTGATCGCCAAGGCGGCCGCGTCGGCGCCCGGGCCCTTCATCATCGACGTGCCGGAAGCCCATCGCGCGGTCCGCGCCTGGCTCGAGGCGCAGGGAGCGATCACGCCGCGCGACTACATGCGCATGACCCTGGGCGAGGCCGAAAGGCTGGATGATCCGTCCCACGTCTTTGCCCTTGCAGGTCCTGAACTCGGCTAACTGCCGGTGAACGCTGTTCTTTGCCTTGGATTGTTCGCTCTACCTGAATTCGACCGCAGCGTGCAGCGATTACGAAGCTTTGATGGGCGAGCATGGCGCCTAGGCGAATTGGCGGGCGATTTCGATGAAAACCTTGCCTATATGCATTGGGTGTCGAGATGGACTCATGAATGCACCGCGGCGACCTCGCGGATCTGACGGCATTCGTCGCCGTCGCTGATGAACTGAGCTTCCGGGCCGCAGCGGCGCGGGTCGGCGTTACGCCCTCAGCCCTCAGCCACGCCATGCGACAGCTGGAAGAGCGCCTCGGTGTCCGCCTGCTGCATCGTACGACGCGTAGCGTCGCGCTGACCGACCAGGGCCGGCGCCTGCTGGAGCGGCTGCGGCCCGCGATCGCCCAGATTGCCGGCGCCCTGGAGGATCTCGACCGCGAGCGCCGCCGGCCTTCCGGGCGGCTGCGTATCCTCGCCAGCGCCGGGGCGGCGGCGTCGGCGATCGCGCCGGTGTGGGATCGCTTTCTCGCGACCTATCCCGACGTCCATCTCGAGCTGCAGGTGGACGACGCGCCCGTCGACATCGTGGCCAAGGGCTTCGACGCTGCGATCGGCATCAGGGAGCGGGCGGCGGAGGACATGGTCGCCGTCCGGGTCACCGGGCCGATGAAGGTGACGGTGGTCGGCGCGCCGGCCTATTTTGCGCGGCGGCCCGCACCGCGCACGCCGGACGATCTCGCCCACCACAATTGCATTCAATATCGCTGGGGCGATGGCGTGTTCGTCTGGCCGTTCCAGCGCAACGGCCAGTCACGGCGGATTTCGGTGCGGGGCCCGGTGACAGTCAACAGCCCCGGCCTGGCGGTCCGTGCGGCGGTCGACGGGCTGGGAATTGCCTATACGATCCTGCCGCCGGCGGAGCCGTTCATACGATCGGGCCAGTTGGTCCCCGTGCTCGAGGACTGGTTGCCGCCCTACGAGGGATACTTCCTTTACTATCCCGGACACCGACAGGTCCCGTCAGCGTTGCGCGCGCTCATCGAGATGCTGCGCACCGGCCGTGAGCCGCCGAAGCCCAAAAGGGTGATCGAGCCCCTTTTGGCGGAAACGAGCAAATGACGTCAAAAAATCCGGCCCGTCGCAGGGAGGCACCAACGACGAGCCGGAACGAGAGTCGGGATTTTCCTTCAGGCCGATGCCCGGACCGTTACTGCGTATTGCTCGTTGAACCCGCCGGCTGCGCGATCCTGTCGTCGTGCGGCAGGTCGATCTTCTTGTCGGCGAGCTTCTTTTCGAGCAGCGCAATCGTCTGCTTCGGTTCGCTATCGCACTTGCTCAAAGCAACGACATCGGCGACCGGCATCCCTTCCTGCATCGACCACATGCTCTGGTACGACTTGGCCAGCGCGTTGCAGTATTTGACGTCCCCGGGCGACCCGGCGACATTCTGCTGCGCGGATGCAGCAAACGGGAGGCCGAAAGCCAGGCCCGTCAGCAAACAAAAACTCACAATTTTCATGGCGCTTCACTCCTATGCCTGAACGCCCGTCTGTGGGCGAGAGGGCCGAAAATGCAGGCAAACTGAGCAGGTGAAAAGCCGGTGTGTATTGCATACTCTGCTGAGCGCGACTCATTAATGCATA
>JABCYT010000041.1 GCA_013290035.1 Alphaproteobacteria bacterium | reverse complement strand
ACCGAGAAAAAGAGCGATGCGCCCGCCGCCGACTCGCCGTTCGCCAAGCTGCTCGAGCTGAAGCTCGGCGGAAAGAAGTAGCCGCTCGGTGAGGCAGTAGCGGCGCGATGCGGCTCGACAAGTGGCTGTGGCACGCCCGCTTCTTCAAATCGCGCAGCTTGGCCGCCCGTTATATCGAGAAGTCGCGCTGCCGCATCGATGGCCGCGTCGTCGCCAAGGCGCACGCAACGGTGACGCCGGGCATGGTATTGACCTTTGCGCTTGGACCGCGCGTGCGGGTGGTGCGCATCGTGGCCTTGGGCGAGCGGCGAGGGCCGGCGACCGAGGCCCAGGCGTTGTATGACGAAATCGACAATGCATGATTCAGCAGCCTTGCGCGGGACCTTTCTGCGCGTTAAGCACGCGCCCGCCCGTTCCGGGAGCCGTTGATGACCTATGTCGTGACCGAGGCTTGCATCAAGTGCAAGTACATGGACTGCGTTGAAGTCTGCCCCGTGGATTGCTTCTACGAGGGCGAGAACATGCTTGTCATCAATCCCGACGAATGCATCGACTGCGGCGTGTGTGAACCCGAGTGCCCGCCCAACGCGATCCTGCCCGATACGGAGAAGGGCTTGGAGCAATGGCTGGAGCTCAACCGCAGCCTGGCCAATGACTGGCCGAACATCACCCGCAAGGGCGAGGCTCCCGCCGACGCCGACGATTTCAAGGACGAAAAAGACAAGTTTAAGAAGTATTTCAGCAAAGAGCCCGGCAAACGCTAGAATCGGCCGTTTTTCAGTCCTTTCACGCATCTTTGACACGAGACATGCAGCCTTCGCATGGGCCCAGCGTTGCCGAAATGCAACATGGGCCGCGACTCTTGCCCGATTTTCTGTTATAAGGATGGGGCTGGAAGCGGTCCGGGGTCCGGTCCGCCGCTGGTTCGGTGTCCAAGTCGGTATCCGAAAGCAACTTACCGATACCGGGCATCGGGCCGAGTACGCAGGGGAGCGTGCGCGGTGGGTCGCGGTGTCGCTGAACGCGGGGCTAGAAGTGCTAGATGTGAAGGGACTTGATATGGCCAAGCCGAAAAAGACACCGGCAAAGGCGAAGGAATTCGCCTTCGAGAAGGGCGATTTCGTGGTCTATCCGACGCACGGCGTCGGTCGCGTGATCGATATCGAGGCGAAGGAGATCGCCGGTCACAAGCTCGATCTGTTCGTCATCTCCTTCGAGCAGGAGCGCATGATGCTGCGCGTGCCGGTAGCGAAGGCGAAGATCTCGGGTCTGCGCAAGCTCAGCTCGCGCAAGATCATGGAGAACGCGCTGGTGACCCTGAAGGGCCGCAGCCGCGTCAGCCGTGCGATGTGGAACCGCCGCGCCCAGGAATACGAAGCCAAGATCAATTCCGGTGACCCGGTGTCGATCGCCGAAGTCGTGCGCGACCTGCATCGCAATGCCGGCCAGCCCGACCAGTCCTACAGCGAACGCCAGATCTACGAGGCGGCGCTGGACCGGCTGGCCCGCGAGCTGGCCGCGGTCGAGCGCATCGACAAGGACCTGGCCACGCAGAAGCTGAACAGCGTGCTGCAAAAGGTCGCCTGACGGAGAGTTGGCTCGGAAATAGCCGGGCTCAGAAATAGCTGAAAGGCGGCCGACTGAAAAACGTCGCGCCGCCTTTTTCATGTTCCCCGTAGCGCCGCTATGACCGCACCGAACCTTAGGGTTCGATGATCTTGACCTGCGGCAGGCGGGCGAGTTCGGCGGCGCTGTCGACTCCGTTCAGGACGAGCAGCCGTTCCATCTTGAAATCGCCATAGGGCAGGCGCTGGGCAAGTTGCGCGGCGGAGGCGCCATTGGGCGTGATCACGCGCAGGCGATAGGGGCGCAGCGCCGCCGCCTCGGCGTCGGACAGCGTGCGGAAGGTCCGCGCCGCGGCGACCAGGACCTCGATCCGCCGGTCGCGATCCGGGCCCTCGCTCAAGAGGTTGAAATAACAAACCTGATCGCCGTGCCGCACCATCACGTAGCGCACCTGGCCAAGACCGGTATCGGAGCCGCGCGGCCTGGCGCCGATCGCGGCTTCGGCCCCGTCGATCTCCGCCGACTGGATATCGGTCGGTGTCGGCTTGAGCTTGTTGCGCATCCACTCGGCGAGGCTGCCTGGCATGGGCTCCTTGGTGCAGGAGAAGAACAACAGCGAGTGATCGCGGCCGACGCCCAGCACGCCGTCCTGGTCGTTGAACAGACGGAAATCGCGCGGCGCCGTGAAGCCGAGCTTAAGCAAGGGATGCACGAACTTGTTGTCCCGCACAAAGCCCTCCTCCGGCGCATCGTCGACCGACATGCCGTCGATCGCCGCGAGGTAGCCAGTGCGGTTGGTCGCGCCTGGCGCCTGGGCCTCCGGAATGTCCTCCAGCGCGGTCAGCCGCTCGACCGGCGCGGGATGCGTCGAGGTGGCGCTGCGCCGGTCGACCGAATCGGGCGCTTCGCCCATGAGCTGCAGCTCGAACTGCGATTGCCGGCGCAGCTTTTCGATCAGACTGGCCATGGCGGTGCCGCGATAGCCGGCGCGCACGAGCAGCGTCAGGCCGTGCCGATCGGCTTCGAGTTCCTGTTCGCGCGAGTAGCGCCTGAGCGCCAGCAGACCGTCGCGGGCCACCGAGCGGCCGACCGTGGGCGATCCGGTCACGATCGCGGCCTCGACGGCGGCATCGAGCACGCCCTGCCGGGCGCGGGCGCGTTGGGCGGCATGGTGCTCGGCGAGGTGGCCCAGCTCGTGACCGAGAGCGGCGGCAAGCTCGGCCTCGTCCTCGAGCGAAGCGAGGAGCCCGCGTGTGACGAAGACATAGCTCGACATCGCGTGGGCATTGGCGATCGGCAGATCGAGCACGGCGAAATGGTAGCTGCCGCCCAGGCCCATCTGGGCGACCAGCTTCTGGCCGACGCCATCGACATAGGCCTGCAGCGCCGGGTCGACATAGGGCGGCCCCACTTCGCGCTCGATTTCGCGCGGCAGCGCGGTCGCGCCGGCCTGGCTCGCACCCTGGCCGGCTGCCACGGCGGAAGCCGCCGTCTGCTGCGGATTGCTCGGCAGCGTGCAACCGGCGACCCCGAGGAGCAGCGCGATAAGCGGCAAAATACGGCGAAAAACCACTGACCCTCCTTCGCGCTGGGACGACCTTAGACGTTCGGCCGCGGCGGCGGCAATCGCGGCAAGGCTGGAACAAAGCTCGCCGCTATGGCAGTGATGCCCCGGGAATATTCGCATGCCGCGTTCAGAGACCCCTCTTCGTTCCGATCTGTTTCCCGAGATCTCGCCCTATGCCAGCGGCATGCTAGCCGTCGACGGGCGGCACACGATCTATTGGGAGCAGAGCGGCAACCCCGACGGCGTCCCCGTGCTGTTCCTGCATGGCGGGCCGGGTGCCGGTTCGGCGCCGGTGCATCGCCGCTTCTTCGACCCGCAATTCTACCGCATCGTGGTGTTCGATCAGCGCGGCTGCGGCCGTTCGATGCCGCTCGGCGAGCTGCACGACAACACCACCGGCGATCTCGTGGCCGACATGGAGAAACTGCGGACGCACTTGGGCGCGGAACAGTGGCTTCTTTTCGGCGGCTCATGGGGCAGCACCCTGGCGCTGGCCTATGGCCTGAAATATCCCGAGCGCGTGACGGGCTTCATCCTGCGCGGCATCTTCCTCGGCGCGCGCTCGGAGATCGACTGGTTCCTTCACGGCATGCGCGCCATCTTCCCCGAGGCGTGGCGCGATTTCGTCGAGCATCTGCCGGAGACCGAGCGCAGCGATCTCCTGGGCAACTACTATCGCCGCCTGACCGACCGCAATCCCGACAACCACCGTCCGGCGGCGCGCGCCTGGAGCCGTTACGAGGCGGCCTGCTCGACGCTCTACCCGACGGCGCGGGCGCCTTTCGAATCCGATCACGGCGGCTTCGCCTTGGCGCTGTCGCGCATCGAAGCGCACTACTTCGCCCACGGCACGTTCGTGCCCGAGGGCTGGCCGTGGGCCGACCTCGGCCGCATCCGCCACCTGTCGAGCACCATCGTGCAAGGGCGCTACGACATCGTCTGCCCGCCGGTGACGGCCGACGCGCTGGCGCGGGCGTGGCCCGAGGCGCGCTATGTCGTGGTCCCCGACGCGGGCCACAGCGCACTCGAGCCGGGCATTCGCGCGGCGCTGGTGAACGCCACCGAGAGCTTCAGGCTGTCGACCAGTGACGCCGATCTCTTCGCCCCGCGATTTCCCTGGGAAACGTAAGTTAGGGATCGCCATGTCGTTCGAGCTGCCACCAGAACAGACCGGCGCGGCCGCCTGGTACGGGCCGGAGATGTCCGGGCGCTGCGATTGGCTGATGCCGCTCAGCCCCGCCGAGATCGGCGAGGTCGAGACGGCGACCAAGGCGTTGACCGCGCGCGATGCCGAGATCGCCGCGATCACGGCCCGCGACTTCCCGTTGCCCATGCTCGGGCCCAAGCTCGCCGGGCGCGTGCGGGATGAAGTGCTGGCGGGCCGCGGCTTCCTGCTGATGCGCGGCCTGCCCGTCGAGCGCTGGTCGATGCGCGAGGCGGCGACGGCGTTCTTCGGGCTGGGCAGCCATCTCGGCAGCGCGCGCTCGCAGAACGGCAAGGGCCATGTGCTGGGCCACGTCCAGGATCTCGGGCTCGATGTGCACGACCCCAATGTGCGCATCTACCAGACCAACGAGCGCCAGACCTATCACACCGACTCATGCGACATCGTCGGCCTGCTGTGCCTCAAGACGGCGCAGTCCGGCGGCCTGTCGGCGCTGGTGAGCTCGACCACGATCTTCAACGAAATGCGCCGCCGCCGGCCCGACCTGTTGAAGCTGCTGTTCGAGCCGGTGGCCACCGACCGCCGCGGCGAGGTGCCGGAAGGCCAGAAGCCCTATTTCCAGATTCCGACGTTCAGCTGGCACAAGGGCTTCCTCACCGCGATCTACCAGCGCCAGTACATCGACACCGCCCAGCGCTTCGCCGACGCGCCCCGCCTGACGCCCGCGCATGTCGAGGCGCTCGACCTGTTCGATTCCCTGGCCAACGATCCCAGGCTGCACATGTTCATGGAGTTCAAGCCGGGCGACGTGCAGCTCGTCCACAACCATACAATGCTGCACGACCGCACCGGCTTCGTCGACTGGCCCGAGCCCGAGCGGCGGCGCCATCTGCTGCGCCTGTGGCTTGCGGCATCGGGCGCGCGGCCGCTGCCCGAGGCCTTCGCCCAGCGCTACGGGTCGGTCACGATCGGCGACCGCGGCGGCATCATCGTGCGCGGCACCAGGCTCCATGCCCCGCTGGAGGCGGTCTGACGCGGGCCGGCGACGGACGAGGGAGGTTGACCCCGGGCGCGGTCGTCCCTAAGTGAAGGCCGCCGAAAGAAACCACTGACACTAGGGATAACGTATGGCCAGCGATCCAACCGCGGGCGGCGCCCCGGCTGAGATGCCGGTCGAGACGTCCGATCCGAACCTGGATATTCCGCCCAAGCCGGAAGGCGTGGCGGCCGAAGTGGAGCAATTGCAGGCCGAGAAGGCCGACCTGCAGGACAAGCTCCTGCGCGCCCTCGCCGAGGCGCAGAACGTGCGCCGCCGCGCCCAGCAGGACATCGAACGCGAGCGCAAGTTCGGCATCGAACGGTTCGCCAAGGACATCCTCTCGGTTGCCGACAATCTGGGGCGCGCGCTTTCGGCGTTGCCCGACGATGCCGATGCGATCGATCCGGCGCTGCGCAACGTGATCGTGGGCGTGCAGGCCACCGAGCGCGAGCTGCAGTCGGTCCTGGAACGCCATGGCATCAAGCGCATCGAGTCGCTTGGCCGGCCGTTCAACGCCGAGTTCCACCAGGCGATGATGGAAGTGCAGGACCCGACCGTTCCGGCCGGCACGGTCGTCCAGGAGCTGGCGCCCGGCTACCTGATCGCGGGACGCTTGCTGCGCGCGGCCATGGTGGCGGTGTCCAAGGGCGGCTCCGCCGCCCGTGCCCCCAGCAACGAAAACTAGGGACCCGAACCAGGGGGCTCGCCGCGGCCCCAGGCGCGCTGCGGCCTGATCGCCGAAAGCCCCGGGTTGCGGCAGATTCCGCATTTTTAGGGCCTCTGGTCCATTGCAGGCTGCCCTATAGGACCTATATAGCCCCTGTCCTGACCCGGTTTTTCCGGCAGGTAACATCGTTTCGGGGGGCGGCACGGCGCCTTATGGGGCCAAGCCGACCTGCCAAGGGAAGAGAGAACAGTCATGGCGAAAGTCATTGGTATCGACCTGGGCACGACCAATTCGTGCGTCGCGGTCATGGAAGGCGGCGACACCAAAGTTATCGAGAATTCCGAGGGCGCGCGGACGACCCCGTCCATGGTCGCCTTCACCGATTCGGGCGAGCGCCTGGTCGGCCAGGCCGCCAAGCGGCAGGCCGTCACCAACCCGATGAAGACCCTCTATTCGGTCAAGCGCCTGATCGGCCGCCGCTTCGACGACCCGATGGTCGCCAAGGAAATGTCGCTGGTCCCCTTCAAGATCATGAAGGCCAGCAACGGCGACGCCTGGGTCGAGGTCAACGGCCAGCAATACAGCCCGAGCCAGATCTCGGCCTTCATCCTCGGCAAGATGAAGGAGACCGCCGAGTCCTATCTCGGCGAGAAGGTCGAGCAGGCGGTCATCACCGTGCCGGCCTACTTCAACGACGCCCAGCGCCAAGCCACCAAGGACGCCGGCCGCATCGCCGGCCTCGACGTGCTGCGCATCATCAACGAGCCGACGGCGGCGGCCCTTGCCTACGGCATGGACAAGCGCAAGAGCGGCACCATCGCGGTCTATGACCTGGGCGGCGGCACGTTCGACGTGTCGATCCTGGAGATCGGCGACGGCGTGTTCGAGGTGAAGGCGACCAACGGCGACACCTTCCTGGGCGGCGAAGACTTCGACCTGCGCGTGATCACCTACCTCGCGGAGGAGTTCAAGAAGGAGCAGGGCATCGACCTGCGCAACGACAAGCTTGCGCTGCAGCGCCTAAAGGAGGCGGCCGAGAAGGCCAAGATCGAGCTCTCCAACGCCAAGGAGACCGAGATCAACCTGCCGTTCATCACGGCCGACGCGAGCGGCCCCAAGCATCTCGTGATCAAGCTGTCGCGCGCCAAGCTCGAATCGCTGGTCGACGAGCTGATCCAGCGCACGCTCGGGCCCTGCAAGGCGGCGCTCAAGGATGCCGGCCTGCAGGCTGGACAGATCGATGAGGTCATCCTGGTCGGCGGCATGACCCGCATGCCCAAGGTCATCGAGGTCGTTAAGCAGTTCTTCGGCAAGGAGCCGGCCCGCAACGTCAACCCCGACGAGGTCGTGGCGGTCGGTGCGGCGGTCCAGGCGGCCGTGCTGAAGGGCGAGGTCAAGGACGTCCTGCTGCTCGACGTGACGCCGCTGTCGCTCGGCATCGAGACGCTGGGCGGCGTGTTCACCCGCCTGATCGAGCGCAACACGACGATCCCGACCAAGAAGAGCCAGACCTTCTCGACGGCCGACGACAACCAGACCGCGGTGACCATCCGCGTGTTCCAGGGCGAGCGCGAGATCGCTTCCCAGAACAAGCTGCTCGGCCAGTTCGACCTGGTCGGCATTCCGCCGGCGCCGCGCGGCATGCCGCAAGTCGAGGTCACCTTCGACATCGACGCCAACGGCATCGTGCAGGTCTCGGCCAAGGACAAGGCCACCGGCAAGGAGCAGCAGATCCGCATCCAGGCTTCGGGCGGCCTCAGTGAGGCCGACATCCAGAAGATGGTGAAGGATGCCGAGCTGCACGCCGAGGAAGACAAGAAGAAGCGCGAGCTGATCGACGCCCGCAACCAGGGCGAGGCGCTGGTCCACTCGACCGACAAGAACCTCAAGGAGTTCGGCGACAAGGTCGGTCCGACCGAGAAGGCCGCGATCGAAGGGGCCCTCGAGGCGCTGAAGTCGACCTTGACCGGCGAGAATGCCGAGGAGATCAAGACCAAGACCAACGACCTCGCCCAGGCGGCGATGAAGCTCGGCGAGGCGATGTACAAGGCCCAGCAGGCCGATGCGCAAGCCGGTGCAGGGCCGGGCGCGGGTGGCGGCGAGGCCGGTGGCGGCGCGCACGAGGCGAAGGGCGACAAGGTCGTCGACGCCGAGTTCGAGGACGTCACCGACAAGAACAAGAAGACGGGTTCCGGCTGAGCCGGTACGAAAACGAAGACGAACCGGCCTCCCGCGTAAGCGGGAGGCCGACCTATAAGCGGCGGCAAGTGGGGGCTGCGTAGAGCGTATGTCGCAGGACTATTACGAGCTGCTCGGAGTGAGCCGGACGGCGAGCGCCGACGATCTCAAGAAGGCGTTCCGCAAGCTCGCCATGCAGCATCATCCGGACCGCAATGACGGCGACGAAGAGTCCGAGAAGCAGTTCAAGAACATCAATCACGCCTACGATATCCTGAAGGATCCGGAGAAGCGCGCGGCCTACGACCGCTACGGACCCGCCGCCTTCGAGGGCGCCGCGGGACCCGGCGGACCGGGCGGCCCGTTCCAGGGCCAGGGCTTCGATTTCGGCTCGGTGTTCGGCGACATCTTCGAGGAGATGTTCGGCGCCGGCGGTCAGCGCGGGCGCGGCGGACGCGCCGACATGCGCGGCCAGGACCTGCGCTTCAATCTCGAGATCACCCTGGAACAGGCCTATGCAGGCACCGAAGCCACGGTGCGCGTGCCGAGCTCGGTGGCCTGCGAGGTCTGCCATGGCAGCGGCGCCGAGGCCGGTTCCAAGCCGCAACAGTGCGCGACCTGCCACGGCCGCGGCCGGCTGCGCGCCCAGCAGGGCTTCTTCACCGTCGAGCGCACCTGCCACACCTGCCACGGCGCGGGCCAGGTGATCGACAAGCCGTGCCGCAGCTGCGCCGGCCAAGGCCGCGCACGGCGCGACAAGACCCTGAAGGTCAACATCCCGTCCGGCGTCGAGGACGGCACGCGCATCCGGCTTTCCGGCGAGGGCGAAGCGGGCGCGCGTGGCGGGCCAGCCGGCGATCTCTACGTCTTCCTGTCGGTGCGGCGCCACCAGCTGTTCGAGCGCGAGGGCGCCGACGTGCATTGCCGCGTGCCGATCTCCATGGTGCAGGCCACGCTAGGCGGCAACATCGAGGTGCCGACCTTGGACGGCAAGATGGCGCGCATCAACATCCCGTCCGGCGCCCAGGGCGGCCACCAGTTCCGCCTGCGTGGCAAGGGCATGCCGATCGTGCGCTCCAGCCAGCGCGGCGACATGTACATCGAGATCAACGTCGAGACACCGGTCAACCTCACGGCCAAGCAGAAGGAGCTGCTCAAGGAATTCGAGAAGGCCGGCAAGACCAGCCCCGAATCCGAAGGCTTCTTCAGCAAGGTGAAGGAGATGTTCGGCGGCGACGACTAGGGGTTAGTCGTCTTCATCGGCGAAGCTGCCGATTTGCTTCAGCCCCTCGATCCAGGTCTCGCCTTCCTTCTTGATCACGGTGCGTGGTTGCACTTGACCATGCTTGGCCAAGGCAGCCGCCAATCGCTCGGAGTGGGTGACCAGCCAGATCTGCGTTCGCTCGGCGGCCTTCACGATGAGGCGCGCCAGCGGCTCGAGCAGATCGGGATGCAGGCTGCTCTCGGGTTCGTTCAAGGCCACGAAGGCCGGCAGACGCAGCGCCAGAAGCGCGCCGGCGAGCGAAAGATAGCGCAGCGTGCCGTCCGAAAGCTCCGCTGCCTGGAACACGCGGCGAGGATGATCGGGCAGCACCATTCCGAACGAGGCGTCCCGCTCCGGCAGCGGTACCGAGAGAGTGGCTCCTGGGAACGCGTCATCGATGGCCCGATCAAGGTCGACGGTCTCCTTGCGGATATGCACCAGGGTCGCGAACACGGCTGCGAGGTTCGATCCGTCGGATGCCATCGTCGGACTCGTCACCGCGAGGCACGGCCGGCGCAGGGTCGAGTCAGCGTCGGTCCGCAGCCTGTGATAAAAACGCCAATCGAGCATGGTTTGTCGCAGCGCATGCACTACGGGAAACCGCTGCGGTTCGTCAAAGGCGCCCAAGGCAGTTTCCGATGCCAGCAGAGTCCTGCTGACTTCGGCTCGATTTCCTTCCCTGTCGCGCGCGATGACGGCCGGCCCGCGCCGCTCGAGCAATTTTGTGGCACGGCCTCGATGATGAAAGAACAGCGCCTCTTCCTTGATTTGCGGTTCAAGCGGGAAGGCGTCGGGCACGCAGGGAGAAGGCAGGCCTGCTTCGGTCCGGTACGAATAAATAACTCCCGCTTCGACCTGGTACGAATGGGCGGCTTCTGCTGCCACATCGTTCGAACCGGATGCTTCGCCGAAGCCTGCCGAGAGGACAATGCGTGCCGCTTGTCCCGCCCGCCGACGCCCGGCCCATAAGGCCGACTGCATGCCGCCCTCGGCAGCAAGCTCGCGCGATAGGGTTCCGCCGGCCGCCGCCTGCAGCAATTGCAGCACTCGATAGAGGTTGGTCTTTCCCACGCCATTGGGGCCGACGAAGACGGTCAGTCGTCCTGTCGGAAAGCGAATCGACCGCAGAGACCGATAGCTGGAAGCGTGGATCTCGCGGACAACGAGGCTCATCGAAGCCGAGCCTGCCGCACCATCTGGAGGGCAGCAACCGACCTTCGGTTGTGGCTAAGCTGCTAGCACGCAGCGCACCAGATGACTTTGACCGGTCGCCCGAAGATCGGGCGGTGCCGCGACGCAATCCGGCCGCACGAACTTGCAGCGCGGCGCGAAGCTGCAGCCTGTCGGCACCTCGCCGAGATCGGGCGGCGCGCCCGGGATGGCTTCCAGCCGCTGGCCGCGCATGCCGTCATGCACCGTCGAGGCGAGCAGGCCGCGACTGTAGGGATGCTGGGGCGCATCGACCATCTGCTCGACCCCGGCCAGCTCGACGATCTTGCCGGCATACATGACGCCGATGCGGTCGGAGACCTCGACCGCCACACCGATGTCGTGGGTCACGAAGATCACGCCCAGGTCGAACTCGCGCTGCAATTCCCTGATCAGGAGGAGAACCTGGATCTGCACCGTCGCGTCGAGCGCCGTGGTCGGTTCGTCGGCCAGCAGCAGGCTGGGATTGCAGGAGAGTGCCAGCGCGATCATGGCGCGCTGGCGCATGCCGCCCGACATCTCGTGCGGATAGGCTTTCAGCCGCTGCGCCGGCGAGGGGATGCGGACCATCTCGAGAAGCTCGCGGGCGCGCTTGTAGGCGTCGGCCTCGCTCTTGCCGGCGTGGCGCTGCACCGTCTCGGCGATCTGGTGACCGATGGTGAAGACGGGATCGAACGCCGTCGCCGGTTCCTGGAAGATCATGGCGACCCGCTGGCCGCGCAGGTCGCCCAGGGCGCGCGGGCCCATGTCGAGCACCTCGTCGCCCTCGACCCGGATGCTGCCCGACCAGCGCGTGCGGTGCTCGGGATGGAGCCGCAGGATCGAGCGCAGGGTGACGCTCTTGCCCGAGCCCGATTCGCCCAGGATGCCCAGCGTCTCGCCGCGTCGGAGGTCGAAGCTGACGCCATTCACCGCATGCACGGTGCGGTCGGGCGTGACGAAGGCCACGTGGAGGTCGCGGACTTCCAGAAGATTGCTCATGTCAGGCCGCCGCTTTCGAATGGCCGGAGCCGGCGATTCGCATGTGGCAGGCGACCGCCTGGCGGCCGGTCTCGGTGAGCGGCGGCTCGACCCGGGCGCAGACGTCTTCGGCGAAGGGGCAGCGCGTGCGGAAGCGGCAGCCCGACGGCGGATCGATCGGGTTGGGCGGATCGCCCTGGATCGGCGCCTCCTTGGTGCGCTTGCGCGGATCCATCGAGGGCCGGGCCGAGAGCAGGGCCTGCGTATAGGGGTGTTGCGGTTGGCCGTAGATCGCCTCGACCGGCCCCAGCTCGACGAT
>JABCYT010000040.1 GCA_013290035.1 Alphaproteobacteria bacterium | reverse complement strand
CTGCGGAAGACCCGCAGGACGATGTTGGGCCTGGCCGGCTCCTGCGACTTCGGCGGCCGGAGCAGCACGACGCCGAGCAACGGAGCGAACAGCACGGCGACGAACCACGACACGAACAGCGCGATGGTCACGACGGCGAAGATCGAGAAGGTGTATTCGCCGGCGGCGCTCTGCGCGAAGCCGATAGGCACGAAGCCCGCCGCCGTGACGAAGGTGCCGGTCAGCATGGGGAAGGCCAGCGATTTGTAGGCGAAGGAAGCGGCGTCCTCGGTCTTGTCGCCCTGGGCGATGCGCGTGGTCATGACGTCGACGGTGGTCATGGCGCTGTCGACCAGCAGGCTGAGCGCGATGATCAGGGCGCCGAGCGAAATGCGCTGCAGGTCGATGTGGAACATCTGCATGATGGGAAAGGTGACGGCGAGCGTGAGCGGGATCGACGCCGCGACGATGGCGCCAGGCCGCAGGCCGAGGCTGATGATGCTCACCGCCATGATGATGGCGATGGCCTGCCACAGCGAGATCATGAACTCGCCGATGGCATGATCGACGACCGCCGGCTGATCCGACACCAGCGTCGGCTCGATGCCGAGCGGCAAGTCGATCACCGCGTCATCGATCTCCTGCTGTACGTTGCGGCCCAGCGCCAGAATGTCGCCGCCGTTGCGCATGGCGATGGCGAGGCCGATGGCGGGCTTGCCGTTGACGCGGAACATCGGCTGCGGCGGGTCGGCATAGGCGCGGCGGACCTCGGCGATATCGCGCAGCCGGATCATCCTGCCGTTCGACAGGAAGTTGACGTTGAGGATGTCCTGCTCGGAGCGGAAGTCTCCGGAAACCCGCAGCGACAGCTTCTCGTCGCTGGTCTGGAGCGAACCGGCGGGAACGACGCTGTTCTGCGCCTGGACAGCGGCGATCAGGGCGGCGCGATCGATGCCGAGGCCAGCGAGCTGCTGGGTGGAGAACTCGATGTAGATCTGTTCGTCCTGGGCGCCGATGATCTCGATCTTCGACACGTCGGGCACGTTCAGCAAGCGCGAGCGAACCCCCTCCACGTAGTCGCGCAGCTCGCGGTGGGAGAAACCGTCGGCGGTGAAGCCGTAGATCAAGCCGAACGTGTCGCCGAAGTCGTCGTTGAAGCCGGGACCGACCACGCCGGCCGGCAGGGTGCCGCGGATGTCGCCGATGTTCTTGCGCACCTGGTACCAGACGTCGGGAACCTCCGATGCCGACGTCGATCCCTTGAGGTTGACGAAGATCGTCGTCAGCCCGGGTGTCGTGTAGCTGCGCAGGAAATCCAGTCCACGCGTCTCCTGCAGCTTGCGCTCGAGCCGCTCGGTCACCTGCTTCAGCGTGTCGTCGAGCGTGGCGCCCGGCCACGCCGCCTGCACGATCATGGTGCGGAAGGTGAAGGCCGGATCCTCATTGCGTCCGAGTCCGAAGTACGAGGACAGTCCCGCAAGCGTGACCACGATCATCAGGAACACGGTGAATGCCCGATGCTTGAGGGCCCATTCGGAGAGATTGGTCACGGCTGGGCTCCCAGAAGACGCACCTTCTGGTCGGGATGGAGGGCCTGCACGCCCGCCGTCACCACGATCTCGCCGCCCTCGAGCCCGTGCGAGATGATCACCGTCGCCGGGTCGAAGCGCTCGACCTGCACGTTATGCAGGGAGACCGTCATGGTCGCGGGATCGACGAGCCATACCGCCGGCTGGTCATTGATGCGTGTCAGGGCGCTGGCGGGAAGCGCGATGCCGGGCGTCGCTTCGAGCTCCATCCGCCCCTTCACTGTCGCGCCCAGGAACATGGCGGGCGGCGGGTCGATCAGGCTGACGCGCACCCGGAAGGTGCGCGTGATCGGGTCGGCCTGCGGATCGACCTGGCGCACCCTGCCCATGGCGGTGATGGAAGGATCGTCGGTCAGGGAAACCACGACCTTGGGATCGGGCGGCGCCGAGCGGATCACCTGGGCCGGCACGTCGAACACCGCGTCGCGGCCGTTCTGGCGGGCGACCTGGAAGATCGTCTGCCCGGCCTGCACCACCTCGCCCGATTCGGCGGTACGCGACGTGATCGAGCCGGTGACCCCCGCCTTGAGCTGCGTGTAGGTCACGCGGTCCTTGGCGATGTGCAGCTGGGCCTCGGCATTGTCGACCTGCGATTGCGCGGTGCGCAGCGCCTGCTGCGCCTGATCGTACAGGGCCTGGGTCGTGAAGCCCTGGGGCAGCAGGATCTTCTGGCGGTCGAAGGTGTTGGTCGTCTCGACCAGGCGGCCTTCAGCCGCCGACAGCGCCGCCTGGGCCGAACGCAGCGCGTTCACTTCATTCTGCGGGTCGAGTTTCGCCAGCACCTGATCGGGTGTGACGCGATCGCCGACATCGCCCTTCCGTTCGATGATGCGGCCGCCGATGCGGAAGGCCAGCGAGGCTTCATTCTCGGCGCTGATCTGTCCTGTGAGGACGACCACTTCGCCGGTGCCGCCCTTCGCGGCGGTGATCGTGCGAACCGGTCGGGCATCGACGGTCTTGGCCTTGGTCTTCTGCTCGCAGCCGGCGACCAGCAGCGCGATCACCGGCAATAGCAGCAAACTGCGCGCCGCGTTGCGACTCACGTTCGGACAGATGGAGCACAGAGCCACGGCGCGACCTCCTCCCTGGATATGCTCGATCGAGATCCACCCAGCGAACGCAATGACACCGACGCGCGTTGTACTCTAGCTTCGAATTGCCCGCACTGGAACGGGCAATCGGTGAATAGCTCGTGCGCCCTTGGTCGGAGTGACGGAAGAGAGTAAAGTTTTCGAAGAGAAGCCAGTCGGGGTCTGAGATGCCTTGCGTCGCCCTTCTCGGATTTTCATCTTGAGCAGCGCCCGAGATGATGGTGCTCCCCGTCCCGCGTGGGTCGCGGCCGGGCGCGCCATTCTCTTTCTTGCCTTCTGGCTCATGATCGCAGGCTACGACCCGGTCGATCTTCCGATCGGCCTGATCGCCGCGGCGGCGGCGACATGGACGAGCCTGCGGCTCCTTCCGAAGGTAAAAGTGCAGCTGCGGCTTCTGTCGCTGGCAACATTCATCCTGCATTTCCTGCGACAGTCGGTGAGCTCGGGTGTCGAAGTCGCCTGGCGCGCGTTCAGTCCGCGGTTGCCGCTCGACCCGGGCTTCATCGTCTATCCCTGCCGTCTGCGGTCGGCTGGCGCGCGGAACGCGTTCTGCGCAGTCTCCAGCCTGCTGCCCGGCACGCTGCCGACCGGCTCCGACGAAAAGGGTGCCCTCGTCGTCCATTGCCTCGACGTCGAACAGCCCGTCGCGGCCAACCTGGCCACAGAGGAAGCGTTGTTCAGCCGGGCGATCGGCCATGACTGAGTTCCTGCTCGCTGCCGCAGGCTTCGTCCTGCTGACCGTAGCGGTGGGCCTGCTGCGCGTGCTGGGCGGACCGGGCAATGTCGACCGCACGATGGCGGCGCAGCTGCTCGGTACGGGCGGCATCGCCGCCCTCCTGCTGGTGGCCGCGGCAACCGGCGTGCGCGGCGCGGAGGACGTCGCTTTGGGGCTCGCCCTTCTCGCCGCTTTCGCCGCCGTCGCCTTGACCAACAGCGCCGCGCCGCCGGAAGGCCGCGATCCCGAATGAACGTCGCCATCGACATCTTCACCATCGTCGCGATCTCGGCCGGCGCCGTCTTCTTCATGGCGGGCACCGTGGGATTGCTGCGCTTCCCCGACTCCTTCACCCGCCTGCACGCCTTGACCAAAGCCGACAATCTCGGTCTCGGCCTGATCGTGCTCGGCCTGCTGCCACAGGCCAGCGGCCTGCTGGGCGCCCTGAAGCTCGTCGCCGTCTGGGTGCTGGTGCAGCTGGCCGGCGCCACGGTGGCGCAGCTCATCGCCCACGCGCTGCGGCGCAAGGGCCCTCCCACATGAAGGGGAGCCGCATGACGGGGCCCGCATGAGCGTCATCCAGGCTTTGGATATCGGCCTTGCCCTCCTGGTGCTGGCGGTCGCCGGCTGGACCATCGCCGCGCGCGAGGCCTTCGCCTCGGTCGTGGGCTACGTCGCCTACGGGCTGCTGCTGTCGCTGGTCTGGGTCCGCCTGTTCGCGGTGGATGTGGCCTTGACCGAGGCGGCGATCGGCAGCGGCGTGACCGGCGTGCTGCTGATCAGCGCCGTCGTGCGGTTGCGCAAGACCGAGGCGCCGGCCGCGGCGGAGCGCCCGGGCGTCGTGCTGCGTGCCCTGGCGGCCGCACTTTGCACGGTGGTCGCGGCCGCGCTCGCCGCCGTCGTCCTGCTCATGCCCGATCCCGGCGCGACGCTGGCGCCCGAAGCGGGCCAGCATCTTGGCGAGCTCGGCGTCGGCAATCCGATTACCGCCGTCCTGATCGCCTATCGCTCCTTCGACACCATGCTCGAGAAGGTCGTGCTGATCCTGGCCGTGATCGGTGTGTGGTCGCTCGCGTCCGACGGCAATTGGGGCGGCGTCGCCGGCCCACGGCGCGGCGCGCGACCGGAAGGCGCGCTCGCCTTCCTCGCCCAGTTGCTGCCGCCGCTTGGCATCGTGGTCGCCATCCACATCGTCTGGGTGGGCGCGAACGAGCCGGGCGGCGCCTTCCAGGGCGGAGCGATCCTGGCCGCCATGGCATTGATCGTCCTGATGGCGCGGCTCACCGAAGCGCCCGAGATTCGCCGGCGATGGCTGAGGCTGGCGCTGATCGCGGGGCCGGCGGTGTTTCTCGTGGTCGGCATCGCAGGCTTCGCCATACCCGGCAGCTTCCTTGCCTATCCCGCGGGCTGGGCCAAGCCGCTGATCCTGCTCATCGAAGCGTTCATGACGCTCTCGATCGCCGCGACCCTTCCCATGCTCGTCATCGGCCCGCCCGACCGGCCGCCGTCATGAGCGCCGCGATCCTCGCCGGACTGACGGGCGCAGCGCTGGTCGGCCTCGGCCTCTACGGCCTCCTCACCGACCCGCACCCGCTGCGCAAGATCCTCGCCTTCAACATCCTGGGCAGCGGCGTCTTCCTGCTGTTCGGCATCATCGCGCGCAAGGGCGCGGCCGCCGGCTTCGCCGCCGATCCGGTGCCGCAGGCGATGGTCATCACCGGCATCGTCGTCGCCTTCTCGGCGACCGCGCTCGCGGTGACGTTGCTGCTTCGGCTCTTCCAGGAAACCCGCCGCGCCACGCTCGAGCCCGATGCGCCGGCCAAGACGCCCGATGCCGGAGTCGATGGCTGATGCTGGCGATGGCGCTCGCCCTCGCGACCACGGGGGGCGGGTACCTGCTCGTGCTCGCCGTCATCGTGCCCGTCATCGGCATGCTGCTGTCGCTGGTGGTGGGCGGGCGCCATGCCGAACGCATCGCCTTCGCGCTGATGCCGGCCGGACTCGGCCTGGCGCTCGCCATCGCCATCGAGGTCTGGGTCACCGGCCAGCCGCTGGTCTATATCCTGGGCGGATGGCCGCCGCCGCTCGGCATTGCGCTCCGCGCCGACGGCTTCTCCGCCGTCATGCTGGTGACGGCGGCGCTGGTGATCGCGGCCGCCGGCTATTTCGCGCGGGGCGGTTTCGCCACGCCGCCGGGGGTCGCGGAAAAGCGCGCGCCGCTCGCCTTCTGGACGCTGCTGCAGGGGCTCTGGGCGGCGCTGGCCGTCGTCTTCCTGGGCGGCGATCTGTTCAATCTCTATGTCGCGCTGGAACTGCTGACCTTTGCCGCCGTGCCGCTGGTCTGCCTCGACGGCCGTCCCGAGACGCTGGCGGCGGCGCTGCGCTATCTGCTGTTCGCGCTGTTCGGTTCGGTTCTCTACCTGCTGGGTGCGGCGCTGCTCTACGGCACCTACGGCACGCTCGACATCGTCCTGCTGGCCGACCGCACCGCCGCCGAGCCTCTCGTGGCGCCTGCCGTTGGCTTTGCGGCCGGGCTGATGACGGCGGGGCTGCTCGCCAAGACCGCGCTGTTCCCGCTGCATCTGTGGCTGCCGCCCGCCCACGCCAAT
The DNA here is from genome assembly GCA_013290035.1 of Alphaproteobacteria bacterium. Taxonomy (GTDB): domain Bacteria; phylum Pseudomonadota; class Alphaproteobacteria; order Reyranellales; family Reyranellaceae; genus Reyranella. The sequence continues at coordinate 5,983 of JABCYT010000040.1, read as the reverse complement.
GCGCCGCCGCCGGCCAGCGCCGTGCTCTCGGCGCTGGTGGTCAAGGCGTCGTTCTTCCTGATCGTGCGTCTGTGGTTCGATGTGATGCCGGGGCTCGCGAGCGCGGCGGTGACGACGCTGTTGGCCGCGCTCGGCGCGGCGGCCATCCTGTTCGGCAGCGTACTGGCCTTGCGCCAGGCGCGCCTGAAGCTCCTGATCGCCTATTCCACCGTGGCGCAGATCGGCTACCTGTTCCTGATGTTCCCGCTCGCCATCGGCGGGCATCCGTGGAGCGCCGAAGCGTGGAGCGGCGGCGTGATGCAGACTCTGTCGCATGCCTTCGCCAAGGCGGCGATGTTCCTGGCGGCGGGCGTGGTCTACGAGCAGCTCGGCCATGACCGCATCGCCGAGCTGCGCGGTATCGGCCGGGCCATGCCGATGGCCATCTTCGCCTTCGGCCTGGGCGGGCTCTCGCTGATGGGGCTGCCACCGAGCGGCGGCTTCGCGGCGAAATGGCTGCTGATGCAGGCGTCGGTGGAAAGCGGCCAGTGGGCGTGGGCGGTGGTGATGCTGGTAGGCGGCCTGCTGGCCGGCGGCTACGTCTATCGCGTGGTCGCGCCGGCGCTGGACCGCGCCACCGTCGCCCTGAAGGCGCCCGCCTCGCGGCGGCGCGAGGCGGTGGCGCTGGCCTTGGCCCTTGGCGCGGTGCTTTTGGGCTTCGCGCCGCCGGAGTTCTTCGACCTGCTGCAGATCGGCCGGCCGGTCGCGATGGCTGCTTTGCGATGAGCGGCACGGGTACGCTCGGCACGGCGCTGCTTGTTGCCACTCTGGCCGTGCCGCTCGCGCTCTTGTTGGCCTGCCTGTCGCGGCGCCTGCGGAACAATATGCCGGCGCTGCTGGTGCTGGCGCCCCTCCCCGGTCTCGCCGCGGCGCTGCTGGCGCTGGGCGGGATGCCGCTCGCCTTCGATCAACCCCAGCTCGGGATCAGCCTGGCGCTCGACGTGCCGGGCGCCCTGCTGCTGGGCGTCGCGGCGCTGCTGTGGAGCGTTACCGGGGCCTATGCCTTCACCGACTTGCGCGGCAAGACAAACGCTGCGCGCTTCAGCGTGTGCTGGCTGCTGACCCTGACCGGCAGCCTCGGCGTCTTCATCGTTGCCGATCTCCTGGGCTTCTATCTTTTCTTCGCGCTGGCCAGCCTGCCCGCCTATGGGCTGATCGTGCATGACGACGACGACCCGGCGGCGCGCCGCGCCGGCGGGGTCTACATGGCGTTCACCGTGCTGAGCGAAGCCTTCCTGCTGCTGGGCTTCGTGCTGCTCGCGGCCGGCGAATCGCACGGCAGCCTGCAGATCCGCGACGTCGTGGCGGCGCTTCCGCAATCGCCCTGGCGCGATGCAGCGCTTGTCTTCACGGTTGCAGGCTTCGCGCTCAAGATCGGGACGGTGCCGGCGCACGGCTGGATGCCGCTCACCTATGCGGCGGCGCCGATTCCCGCCGCATCGGTCCTGAGCGGCGCCGGCGTCAAGGCGGGCGTCATCGGGCTCATACGCTTCCTGCCTTTCGACACGGCGATGCCGGGCGCCGGCGAAATGCTGGTGGTGCTCGGGTTTTTCTCCGCCTTCTACGGCGTGGCGATCGGCATCACGCAGGCCAACCCCAAGACGGTGCTAGCCTATTCCAGCGTGAGCCAGATGGGCGTGATCGCCGCCGTGCTGGGCATGGGCCTCGCGGCCGGCGACCACAGCGTGGCGCTCGACACCGCCTTCTATGCCGCGACGCATGTCCTGGCGAAGGGCGCCCTCTTCCTGGCCGTCGGCGTCACCGCCGTGACCGCCGCGCGCCGCCTGCGGCCAACGCTGCTCCTGGCGGCTGTACTGGCGCTCGGTCTCGGCGGACTGCCCTTGACCGGCGGCGCCCTGGCCAAGCTCGCGGTCAAGGCGCCGCTCGGCGACGGCGTCGTCGGCCTGCTGGCCAACCTCTCGGCGGTCGCCACGACCCTTCTCATGCTGCATTTCTTGCAGTGTCTGGCGCGGACCGCCGCGCACGAGCAGCAGGCGCCGGCAGGTCTCGCCGTGCCCTGGCAGGCTATGGCGCTGGCGTCTGTCGCCGTCCCCTGGCTGCTCTATCCTTTCGCCGGCGGCAATGTCGCCGATGCCCTTGCGCTTGCCGCCCTGTTCGACGCCCTTTGGCCGGTTCTGATCGGCGCCGCGCTGGCGCTCGCCTTGCGGCGTTGGCAGAACCGTCTGCCGCCCATCCCCGCGGGAGACATCGTCGAACCGGCAGAGCGAGCCTTCAGCGCGAGCTACGCCGTCGGCAGCGCGATGGAGCGAGCCGACGGCTGGCTCCGGCAATGGCCGGCAGCCGGCCTGTCGCTTCTGGCGATTGCCGTCGTCCTCGGCGCGGCGACTCTGTTTGGATCATGAGGGCTGCGGCGTCGGCATGTCCTTCATGCGTCGGCCGCTCGATTCGTCCGCCACCATTCGGCTATAAGATGGCCGCATGAGCAATGCGCCGGAAATCGTTCCCCTGTTCGCTACGCCGCTCGTTCTCTTCGACGTGCCGGATGCGGCGGCACTCAACGCCGAGCTGCGCAAGGTGATCGTCGAGCGCGAGAAATCCCATCCCACCACGCAGCATTCCAACCAGGGCGGCTGGCAGTCGAGCCATGACATGGAGCGCTGGGGCGGCGCGCCGGCCATCAAGCTCCTGGCCATCGGCCGCAATACCGCCAACCGCGTGACGACGGATCGCGAGGGCAAGCCCATCAACAACCCCTACCCCGGTTATTTTGCCGTGACCTGGGGCGCCAACATGTGGGCCAACGTCAACCGCAGCGGCCACGGCAACGAGTTCCACTCGCATCCCGGCGGCTACTGGTCCGGAGTCTATTACGTCGACGATGGCGGCATCGCCGACGATCCGTCGCTGGGCGGCGAGCTCGAATTCATGGATCCGCGCGGGCCGATCTCGGCGGTCTATGCGCCGCATCTCGCCGTTGCCATGCCGGGTGGCCTGAAAGCCGGCTCCAACGAGCCGGTGATCCCCAAGGCCGGCCGGCTGGTGATGTTCCCGTCCTGGCTGCTGCACCAGGTGCGGCCTTATCGCGGCAACGCCGAGCGCATCTCCATCGCCTTCAATCTCACGGTCTGAACGGCGCCGCGATTTTCCGCTTGCAAGGTCGCGGCGAAGCGACGCTACTATGCGCCGCCGTTCGATTTCCTCGCTGCTCCATCAAGTAGAGTCGTAACGAGTGCGTACCTGCTGATCCGTCGCGTCCGATTAAGCGGCCCGGTAAGCGCAGCGTACGACCGAACCTCGGTCGTTTCACCGCAAGTGTTTTGAGCATCCGACGTCTCGAACGTGGAGGGGCACGTGAAACGCATGCAGGGCGTCGTTCTTGCCGCTTTTGTCATGGCGCTGGCGGCGGCGCCGATCGGTTCGGCGACCGCACAGAAACCAGGCGGCATCCTGAAGATCTTCTTCTTCGACAGCCCGGCCACCATGTCGATCCACGAAGAATCGACGATCGCCGGCCAGGGACCGATGATGGGGGTCTTCAACAACCTCGTCATGTACGACCAGAGCGTGCCGCAAAGCGGCATGAAGTCGATCGTTCCCGATCTTGCCCGCGAATGGTCATGGGACGCGGCCGGGACCAACCTCACGTTCAAATTGCGCCGCGGCGTCAAATGGCACGACGGCAAGCCGTTCACCGCCCGCGACGTCAAGTGCACCTGGGATCTGCTGCAAGGCAAGGCGAGCGAGACGCTTCGCGTCAATCCGCGCAAGACCTGGTACGGCAACCTCGACACGGTGATCGTCCAGGGCGACGACGAGGTGACGTTCAGGCTGAAGCGGCCGCAGCCCGCCTTCATCGCCTTGCTCGCGTCGGGGTTCTCGCCGGTCTATCCCTGCCATGTCTCGCCGGCCGAGATGCGACGGCGTCCGATCGGCACCGGCCCGTTCAAATTCGTCGAGTTCAAGCCCAATGAGTCGATCAAGGTCGCCCGCAACCCGGACTACTGGAAACCGGGACGACCCTATCTCGACGGCATCGACTACAAGATCATCAAGAACCAGTCGACCGGCGCGCTGACCTTCGTCGCCGGCGAGGTCGACATGACATCGCCCTATTTCCTGCAGGTGCCGGTTCTGAAAGACATCAAGGACCAGGCGCCGCAGGTCACCTGCGCGCTGGTGCCGTCGAACGTGCAGCGCAACGTCATCATCAACCGCGAGGCGGCGCCCTTCAACAATCCCGAACTGCGCCGGGCGGTGGCGCTGACCGTCGATCGCCGCGCCTTCATCGACACGCTGACACAGGGCAAGGGCGATATCGGCGGCGCGCTGCTCGCCCCGCCCGAGGGGATCTGGGGCATGCCGGCCGATCTGATGCAAGAGCTGCCGGGCTACGACCCCGACGTGGCCAAGAACCGGACGGAGGCGCGCAACATCATGGAGAAATCGGGCTACGGCGCGGACAATCGACTGAAGCTCAAGGTGTCGACGCGCAACATTCCGCCCTACCGCGACCCGGCGGTGATCCTGATCGACCAGCTCAAGAAGATCTATATCGACGCCGAGCTCGAGCCGCTCGACACCACCCAGTGGTATCCGAGGGTGAGGCGCAAGGACTACACGATCGGCGCCAACCTCACCGGCAACGGCATCGACGATCCCGACCAGGCGTTCTATGAAAACTATGCCTGCGGCTCGGAAAGCAACTACGACGGCTACTGCAACCCCGAGATCGACGAATTGTTCGACCAGCAGTCGATGGAAGCCGACCAGGACAAGCGCCGGAAGCTGGTCTGGAACATCGAGCGCCGCCTGGCCGAAGACGTCGCGCGGCCGGTTCTCTATCACAACCGCTCGGGCACCTGCTGGCAGCCCTACGTCAAGAATTACGTGCCGATGATCAACAGCATCTATAACGGACTGCGGATGGAAGACGTCTGGCTGGACAAGTAGGCGGAGGCGACGGGCGGACCGTCAAGGGCGCGCCTTGGGCATATGGGCAACGAGGCGAATGCCGCCGAGACTGCCGCTGTCGTAAAGCTGCGCGATCACGGCGTAGAATTTCTCGTGTGCCAGATAGGCACCTTCACCATGAACGCCGCTATAGGCCGCGCGGTTCTGCCGCCAGATGCGCAGACGCTCCGCGGCATATGGCGCCCAGTCGCCCGTGAGGTCCGTCGTGGCGATCTCCACGAAGCCCGCCGCGCGGAGATCGGCCGCATAGTCCGCTGCGGGGGTCACCGTGATGCCGTGCACGATGTCGCGCAGATCGGCCAAATCCCGCGGCGCGAACGGCGTACGCTCGGAGAGATCCTCGACATAGCATTTGCCGCCCGGCCGCAGCGCTCGGGCAAGCCGGGCGAACAAGCGGGGACGGTCGGCGATGTGCAGGATGGCAAGCCAGCTCACGACGGCGTCGAATTCCGCGAGCGGCAGCGGGCAGATGAGCGCATCGCCGCAGAGATGCGTCACCCGGCCCTCGAGACCGGAGCGAAGGGTCAGATCGACGCCGATCCGGTGCAACTCCGGCTGCAGCTCCAGCGCCGTGACGTGACATCCCGTGGTGTGGGCGAGGTAACGGGCGGGGCCGCCGATGCCCGATCCGACGTCGAGCACGCGGCTCGCAGGTCCAAGCCCGAGCGCCTCCGCCGCCGCGCGGATGGCGTCGGTGCCGTGATAGTGCCATTGATCGATGGCAAAGAGCTGCTCGGGCCGAATCGACTCGCCCGGACCGATACCGAGTGCCGCCAATGCCCGCGCGACCCGATCGAGGTGCGTGTAGAGCGGCATCGAACTGATCGCCGTTTGGTCACTCATGGTCGCGGTCTCCTCGAGTCGTCGACTGAATCAGGGCGAGCACCCGCCGGCCCAGCACCGTGGCGGAGTCGGCAAGATCCAGGATGACGTCGAAGTGATTGCGGTTGGCGTTCTCGATTTCGACGCAGTCGGTGCCGGCTTCACGCAGCGCTTGGGCGAAGGCCCGGCT